>CAYSXG010000217.1:0-5668 GCA_964434895.1 uncultured Solibacteraceae bacterium
GCGATGTCGCGCTCCTGCTCCAGAATGTTCGCGGGAACCTCTTCGCGGGTCATGTCGCGCGGGCGGGACGCGGCGATCCGCCTCGCCAGTTCCCGCCCCAGGCCCCTCCCGGTACCCTCCAGGGTCTTAAGCTTCCTCACCCGCATCATCCTGCTGAGGGTCGCCCTCCCCCGCTTCGTCTTCATCGCGGTGCCCCTGGCCATGATCTCCGGACACCCCCTCCAGCAGCTGGGGCAGGCCACCCTCGGCTTCCTGCAGTCGATCCTGTTCACCCTTGGTTGGGTCGCCCTGATCTTCCTTCTCCTGGACGCCTGGGTCCAGCGCCGCGGGGACGCCGCCCCCGCCATGCTGGTGAAGTCCACGGCCTGGAGCCCCCGGAGGCTCCCGAAGCCTAGAGCCGAACCCGAAGGTTCGGGGCTGGCTCGGCTCTCTTCGCTCATCGGGCTGGCCTATTCGGCCGTGTTCACCCTCTGGTGGGCGGGGATGATCTTCAAGGGCTTTCCGGGCTCCTACCATCCCCAGGAAGGCCTTCCCTGGACCCAGGGCACCTTCTGGCCCGGCTTCCATCGGGAGTGGTTCGTGCCCGGATTGGCCCTCGGCCTCGCGGGCGGGGCGGTGGCCCTCCTCCTTCTCCTGAAGCCCACGTGGGTCCGGCTCCAGGCGGGGTACCGGGCGCTGGCGCAGGCGCTGGTGGCCTTGGTGCTTTTCCAGACCCTCCGCGCCCACCAGGGGGAGCTGGAAGCGGCCTCCGGCCTCGTCCAGGGGATGAGGGAGGGCGTCCGGGATCCCCGGATCGCCGGGCTCATCATGGACCTGCAGGTGGCCCGGGCCTTTAGGATCATCGCCATCATTTGCTTAATACTGTTCTTTGTTAACATTTTTAATGGTTTCCGCAGGAGTAGCCCGGTGTCGTTCTGATCCCGCTTCCGGGCTTGTGTGGCCAGCCTTTCTTGGGATAGCATTCCAAGGGATCCTCTCAACGTTGAGGACCTGCGGGATTCGAAGCCGCAGGGGGAGGGGCTGGGCTTCCTGAGAAGGGAGGACGGCCCGATCCGCCCTCCGTCCCGGGGCCTCCTCGCGACGAATCCGCCCGGCCTCCTTGAATGTTTTTAATAGTGCATCAAGCCTGATACAGAACGAGTTTTGCGATTAAGTGCGAATTAAGAGGGGCGCGGGCCGCACCGCCCGCCAAAGTAAATGATTGATTTGAGAAGTAATGATGAAGCTGATGTCTGAACGTCATGGCCTCCCCGCCGGGTCGCCGGCGGCTCCAGGGGCCGCGAACCCGGGTGGCCTGCGGCCCTCGTCCCTCCCCACATCGCCGATTTCGGTGTCTTGGTCGTGCCTCCCATGAAAAAGCCCATCGTCAAGACCTCCATCTTCATCGGGGGCGGGGTTCTCCTCCTCCTTTCCCTGGGGCTGGCGAGCACCCTGTCCCAGGGGGACGAGACCCTCTTTTCCTGGGACCCCATAACCCGCGGGGAGATCCGCGAGACCATCAGTGCCAGCGGCGAGATCCAGGCCAAGACCCGGATCAACATCGGCACGAACGTGGCCGGCGAGATCAAGGAACGTCTGGTGAAGGACGGCCAGGACGTGAAGGCGGGGGACTTGCTGGTCGTCATCGACCCCGTCCGGCTCAAGCAGCAGCTCTCCCAGGCCGAGGCCGTCCTGGAAGGGGCCCGCAAGGACTCCGAGCGTCTGGAGGGGGCCTGCCGGAGGGCCCGCGAGAACTTCAAGGCGATGGAGTCCTTGTACCGGCAGGGCCTGCTGTCCAGCGAGGACTACCGGCAGTCGAAGCTCAATTGCGAGAGCTCGGAACTGAGCTACGCCGCGGCCAAGGCCAACGTGAGCCAGAATCTGGCCAACGTCGCCGCCACGAAGGACGGGCTGGAAAAGACCACGATCCGGGCCCCCATCGCCGGAAGGGTGACCTCCCTCAAGGCCGAACGGGGCGAAATGGCCATTCCTGGCACCAGCAATCTCCCCGGGGCCGTGCTCATGGTCATCTCGGACATGCACGAGATCAACGCCGAGATCAAGGTGAACGAAAGCGAGGTGGTGCGCCTTCGGGTCGGCCAGTCCGCCCAGGTGGCCGTGGACTCGCTGCCGGGGCGGGTCTTCCACGGCAAGGTCTACGAGATCAATTCCACCGCGGAGCAGGGCGGCCAGGACGCGAACATGTACAAGGTGAAGGTCGCGTTGGAGATGTCCAGCCCCGACATCGCGCGGCTCCGACCGGGGATGAGCGTGAGGGGCACGGTCCTGACGGCGGAGGCCAAAAGCGTCGTGCGGGTGCCGCTGCAGGCGGTCCAGGAGCGGGACGGGACGCCGGAGGAGGCCCGGGCCAAGGGTCTCCTGAACCCGGAAAGCCGTTCGGTGGTGATGGTCTACCGGGACGGCAAGGCTCACGAACGCTCGATCCGGACCGGCATCGCCAACTCCCAGTACTACGAGGTGCTCGAAGGGCTCGCCGAGGGGGACAAGGTGGTGACGGGCCCCCTGCGCAAGCTCAAGGAGCTGAAGGGCGAGGCCTCGGTCCGCCTGAAGAAGAAGTCCGACGCGCAGCTGGAGCAGACCCTCCAGAAGGCCCAGGGAACGGCCTCATGAAGGATCGCCTCGAGGCATTCCGTTCGGCGCTGAAGGCGCTCCAGGCCAACAAGATGAGGTCCGTCCTCACGGCCCTGGGCATCATCATCGGCGTGGCGGCGGTCATCGTGGTCGTGAGCCTCGTCCAGGGACTCGAGCGCAGCGTGCTCAAGCAGATCGAGCGGGCGGGCAGCCAGACCCTCTACGTCCGCCCGATCATGCCTTCGGACGTCCCCCTCGACGAGTACCTGAAGATCCGCAACCGGGACCTCACGGTCGCCGACATGAAGGCACTGCGGCGGGCGGTGCCCCAGATCACCGAAGTGACCCCGCTCTCCATCACCAACCTGGACCTCAAGGCCAACGGGCGAAGCACCAGCACCACCGTGGTCATGTCCGACGAGACCTACCTCGAGCTGAACGACATCTCCATCCAGAACGGGCGGAACTTCGTCAACGGGGACCTCCGCCTGGGCAACAAGGTGGCCATCATCGGCCCCGCGGTCATCGAGAAGTTGGGCATCAAGGGCAATCCCGTCGGGAAGGTCCTCCAGTCCAACGCCATGAGCCTCGAGATCGTAGGGGTCCTGGCCACGCGGGGGGCCTCGCTGGGCAATGACCCCGATAACCAGGTCCTCATCCCCCTCACCACCGGCCTGCCGCTCCTGACGGAGCAGCAGCGCCGCCAGCTCTTCTTCCAGGTGCGCGTCGACCCCAGGATCACCGCCGACGACGGTGCGGAGATGGTGACGGAGGCCCTTCGCCGGATCCGGGGCTTCAAGCCGAAGGAGCAGGTCGGGTTCAAGGTGTTCAGCCCCAAACAGATCGCCTCGATCGTCGGCACCATCACCAGCATCATCGGCACCGTCGCCGGCGGCATGGTCTCCATCGCCCTGCTCGTGGGCGGCATCGGGATCATGAACATCATGCTCGTGAGCGTCACGGAAAGGACGCGGGAGATCGGCATCCGCAAGGCCGTGGGCGCCAAGCGGCAGGACGTGCTGGTGCAGTTCCTGATCGAGGCCTCCCTGCTTTCGGTGTTCGGCGGCGGCGTGGGCATCCTGCTCGGGTATTCCGCGGGCCTGGCCCTTTCCAAGGTCCTTCTGGGGACCATGGGCATCATCCCGCTGTGGGCCGTGCTGTTCGCTTTTGGCGTGCCGGCGGTCATCGGCGTCGTCTTCGGGATGTTCCCGGCCTGGAAGGCCTCCACCTTGGACCCCATCGATGCCCTCCGCTACGAATGACCTCGAACCCTCCCTCCGAAGGCGGTCCAGACACAGGGTGTTTACACGTTTTTTCCTCGGCTTTGAAGACCCATCCTAGGGCTTGGCTCTAAGCTCAATTTCATAGGTGCAACATGACTGAAAATGCTATTGAAGTCCGAAACCTGGTGAAAAAGTACCCGAACGTCACGGCGGTCAACGGGATCAGCTTCGACGTGAAGAAGGGGGAGGTCTTCGGCCTGCTCGGCCCCAACGGGGCGGGGAAGACCACGACCCTCGAGATCCTGGAGGGCATCACGAAGCCTGACTCCGGGAGCATCCGCATCTGCGGGATGGACTGGGCCAAGCAGGGCGCGGAAATCCGAACCAAGATCGGGGTCCAGTTCCAGTCCACGACCCTGGACGAGAACATCACCCCCCGAGAGGTGCTGAGCCTCTACGGCTCCTACTACCCCAAGTCCCGCCCGGTCCAGGAGCTGCTCGAGCTGACCCAGCTGGAAGCCAAGGCCGACGCCTTCCAGGAGACCCTGAGCGGCGGCCAGCGCCAGCGGCTGGTCCTGGGCATCGCCCTCATCCACGATCCGGAGCTGGTCTTCCTGGACGAACCCACCACCGGCCTGGACCCCCAGGCCCGTCGCAGCCTGTGGTCGGTGATCCGGGAACTGAAGAACGAGGGGCGGACGGTCATCCTCACCACGCACTACATGGAGGAGGCGGAGGTGCTCTGCGACCGTGTGGCCATCGTGGACAAGGGCCAGCTGCTGGAGGTGGGCACGCCTCGGGAACTCGTCAACTCCCTGGGCATCCCGAGCGTCGTGGAGCTCAGCTTTGCCGACGAGCTGCCCGATGCCAGCGCCTTCGAGGAAAAGATGGGGCGTCCCATCGAAAAGACCGAGGACTACTGGGCCATTCCGGTGTCCGACCCCAAGATGGACCTCCCGAAGATTTTCGAATGCGCCGAGACCCTGGCCCTCCCCTTCCAGCAGGTCCACGTCCGCCACGCGAGCCTCGAGGACGTCTTCCTGCAAAAGACCGGACGCAGCCTGCGGGAGTAGGGCCCCGTATTCGCTATCAAAGCTGAAATTAAATCGACGAAATCGAACGAAATATTCGGAGGACCGTAACATGAAATTGCGGATGTTCCAGCGGCAAATGACCATGGGCCTGACCCTCTTCTTCCGTAACCGCGCGGGTATCTTTTGGACCTTGGCTTTTCCGCTCCTGCTCCTGGTGGCCTTCGGCTTCATCTTCAGGAACGGCCCCGCGGCCCCGGGGAGCCGGGTCATCTGGACCCTCGAGGGCGCCGAGTCCGCGGAGGATGCGGCCCTGCGCAAGGCCCTCTCGGATGAGAAGGTCGTGGTGGACCAGCGCGTCTCCGCCCAGGTCGAAGCGGAGTGGAAGGAGGGCAAGGTGCCCCTCATCCTCGAGCGGGCCGAGGGTGGGCTGAGGATGAGGATCAACGCCTACACGGCGATGCAGGGCATGCAGTCCATGAACCTCGTGCAGCAGGCCTACCTCATTTCCCAGGCCCGGGGCCGGGGCCAGGTCGACCCCAAGAAGATCCCCTACGTGCTGCAGAGCCCCGGGAAGAAGATGGCCCTGAACTACGTGGAATTCCTGCTGCCGGGCCTCCTGGGCCTGAACCTGCTGATGATGGGGCTGTACGCGGTCGGCGCCGTGAACGTCACGAACCGGGAAAAGGGGACCTACCGCCGGCTCTCGGTCACCCCTCTGCCCAAGAGCGTCTTCCTCTCCGCCCAGATCAGCATCCGCCTGGTCATCGTCGCGATGCAGGCCATCCTCCTGAGGGCGGCCGGGCTGCGCGTCTTCGGCGTCCAGAACACGGGACAACACCC
>CAYSXG010000218.1:0-5654 GCA_964434895.1 uncultured Solibacteraceae bacterium
GCTCCCGGAGCGCGAGTCCACGGTCGGTTTTTTCTGCGGGGTGCGGGAGGGGAGGGGCCATGGGCTGCCTCGATTCATGTTAGGGACCCCTTCGAAATAATCCAGCCTGGCCCGGCTGCGGTGATCCCCGGTTCGGGACCGGAACTTGTGACGCATTGCGGACAAGCATGGGTTACCTTGGGCTTCCAAAGAGGACCGAAAGCGTCCAGGAGGATCTTCCCCGCCATGCCGGCCCACCCTGCTCCGACCTTCCTTCTTCTCGCGGGGGCCCTGGTCCTGGGCTCCGCCTGCCACCGGGACCAGGTGGCCCGCTACAAGGTCCCCAAGGAGGCTTCGGTGCCGGCGGCCCCCTTCTCCCACGGCGAAGCCCTCCCGGCGGGGGCCCGGGAGGGGGGGCTTCGGTGGACCCTGCCCCAGGGCTGGACCCAGGGGGAGGGGAACAGCCTGCGCTTCGCCACCCTCCGGCCCCCGGTACCGGGCAAGGTGGAGGTCTCGGTGGTGGTGCTGCCGGGCGCCGCGGGGGGGGAGCTGGCCAACGTGAACCGCTGGCGGGGGCAGATCGGCCTGGGGCCCCTCGACGAGAAGGCCCTGGAGAAGGAACGCCGGGCCCTCAGCACCCGGGCCGGGGGCGTCAACGTGTACGACTTCACCAGCGAGGGCGGAGCCAAGAGCCGCGTGGTGGCCGCCCTCCTGACTGCCCCGGACGGGAATTCGTGGTTCCTGAAGCTGAACGGGGACGCCGGGCCGGTGGCCCAGGCCCTGCCGGATTTCATGAAACTCTTGGGGAGCCTGCGCCTTGATGAAGCCCGATAGCCCCGCCGCCCGGATCTGGAACGCGCTGACCTCCTTCCAGCTCACCATCGTCTCCATGTCCCTGTTGATGCTGCTGGTGGTCCTGTGCACCGTGGCCCAAGTGGACCTGGGCACCTACGGGGCTGTGAACGCCTACATGCGCAGCTGGTTCCTGTGGTGGCGGTCCCGCGGGGGCGGGTTGGCCCTGCCGGTCTTCCCGGCCGGCGCCACGGTGGGCCTGGCCCTGACCCTCAACCTCCTGGCCTCCACCCTCAAGCGCATCGAGCTGAGCTGGCGCAAGGCCGGTCTGTGGATCGTCCACGCGGGCCTCATCCTGCTCTTCGCGGGGGAATTCGTCACCGGCGCCTTCCAGGTGGACATGCGCATGGCCATCGAGGAGGGGCAGAGCTCCAACTACCTGGAAAGCCCGCGGGAAACGGAGCTGGCCGTCATCGACACCACCGATCCCGCCACAGACGAGGTCTTCGCGGTGCCCACGTCCCTGCTGGCCCGGGCCCAGTCCATCCCCCTTCCCGGCAGCCCCATCACGCTGAACGTCAAGCGCTTCTTCCCCAACGCCGAGCTGGCCCCCCGCAAGGGGGGGGAGCCCGGCGCGGCCACCATGGGGGTGGGGGCCAGCGTGGGCGTCGTGGAGCGGCCCGCGGTCGTCAACGATAACGAGGTGAACCAGGTTTCCGCCCTGGTGGAGCCCGTGGCCGGGGGAAGGAGCTACGGCGTGTGGCTGGCCTCCATCGGTCTGGGGGCCCCCCAGTCCTTCACACACGAAGGCCGCACCTACGCCCTGGGGATCCGCCCCCGGCGCCAGTACCTGCCCTTCGCCCTCACCCTGAAGAAGTTCAGCCACGACCTCTATCCGGGCACGGACATCCCCAAGAACTTCTCCAGCCTGGTGCGCCTGACGAACCCCTTCCGGGGGGAGACCCGGGACGTGCTGATCTACATGAACCAGCCCCTGCGCTACGAGGGGCGGGCCTTCTACCAGGCCAGCTTCGGCAAGGGGGACAAGCTCTCCATCCTCCAGGTGGTGGAGAATCCGGGCTGGCTCCTGCCCTACATCTCCTGCGTGCTGGTCACCCTGGGCCTGGTGGTCCACTTCGTGGTGATGCTCCAGAAGTCCCTCCAAAAGCGGGGTGCGGCATGAGGCCGGAGCAGGAGCGGAGGCCCACCGTCGGGCTTAGCCCGATGGCCCGAAGGGCGCCGCACACGAAGTGTGGCGTGATGCCGGAGCAGGAGCGGAGGCCCACCGTCGGGCTTAGCCCGATGGCCCGAAGGGCGCCGCACACGAAGTGTGGCGTGATGCCGGAGCAGGAGCGGAGGCCCACCGCGCGAAGCGCGGCCCCGAAGGGTGCCGCACATGGAGGTGCGGCATGAGCGGAGATCAGGCGGAGACGGGTATGCGGATGAAGAGGCTCCTCCCCTGGGTGGCCGGGCTGCTCACCCTGCTGTGGGCCCTGGCCGCGGTGCGGCCCGGGGGCCGGGTCCGCGGCTTCGACGTGGACGCTTTCGGGCGCCTCCCGGTCCTCGAAGGAGGGAGGGTCAAGCCCCTGGACTCCGTGGCCCGCAACGCCCTGCTCATGATCCGGGGCAAGCAGGGCCTGCGGCACGAAGGGCGCACCCTCGGGGCCGACG
Organism: uncultured Solibacteraceae bacterium; assembly: GCA_964434895.1. Classification (GTDB taxonomy): domain Bacteria; phylum Acidobacteriota; class Holophagae; order Holophagales; family Holophagaceae; genus CAYSXG01. The sequence goes on from CAYSXG010000218.1 coordinate 2,443, forward strand.
AGTGGGCCCTCGGCCTCATGTTCCGCCCCGAAGAGGCGGACCGGCAGCCGGTCTTCGTCATCGACGATCCGGACGTCCTGGGCCTCCTGGGCCTGCGCCAGAGCACCAACCGCTACTACAGCTTCGAGACGCTGGCGCCCCATCTGGGGGAGATCCAGAAGCAGGCCCAGGCGGCCGAGACCATCGATCCCCGCCAGCGCACCCGCTTCCAGGGGGCGGTGGCCACCCTCTTCGAGCGGGTCTACCTCTACTACCGTCTGAAGAACACCCTCCAGCTGGCGGGGACCGGGGGCCTGGCGGAGGAGCTCGCGAACCTGGGCCACCCGGCCTCCCGGGGCCACCAGGAGGCCCTGGTAGAACTGGCCCTCTTCCGACCCCTGCCCCCCCTGCTGGGCCAGGGCCGGGAGGCCTGGAAGAGCGTCGGGGAGGCCCTTCGGGATTCGGGCCAGGGTTCCGTCCATCCCCTCCTGGTTCCCATGGCCAAGGTGGGGGCGGCCTACACCGCGGGCCAGGCGGAGGCCTTCAATGGGGCTTTGGCCGAGCTGCGGGCCCGGTCCGCGGAGCTGGATCCCCAGGCCCAGGCCCGTGCCGACGGGGAGATGCGCTTCAATCGCGCCCAGCCCTTCTACCTGGGCATGGTGGCCTACGTGGTCGCCCTGCTCTGCCTCTTCGTCTCCTGGTTGTGGAAGCCGGAATTCCTCCAGCCCCTGGCCTTCTCCCAGCTGGTGGCCGCCGCCCTCATCCACACCACCGGCCTGGCCTACCGCATCGTCCTCCAGGGGCGCCCGCCCGTGACTAACCTCTACTCCTCCGCGGTCTTCGTGGGATGGGCGGCGGTGGTGCTGGGCATCCTCCTCGAGCGCATGTACCGCCGCGGCTTCGCCACCGCCGTGGCCGCGGCCGCGGGTTTCGCCTCCCTCCTCATCGCGCACCACCTCTCCATGGAAGGGGACACCCTGGAGATGATGAGGGCGGTGCTGGATTCCAACTTCTGGCTCGGGACCCACGTGGTCACCATCACCATCGGCTACAGCGGCACCTTCCTGGCGGGGGCCATCGCCATCGGCTACACCTTCTGGAAGCACCTGGCCCCGGATCCCGACCCGGAGAGCGGGAGGGTCCTGCTTTCCATGACCTACGGCATCCTCTGCTTCGCCCTCTTCTTCAGCTTCGTGGGGACGGTGCTGGGGGGCATCTGGGCGGACCAGTCCTGGGGCCGCTTCTGGGGCTGGGACCCCAAGGAGAACGGGGCGCTGCTGATCGTGCTCTGGAACGCGATCATCCTGCACGCCCGCTGGGCGGGCTACGTCCGGGAGCGGGGCATCATGGCCATGGCCATCGCCGGCGACATCGTCACCAGCCTTTCCTGGTTCGGGGTGAACCTCCTGGGCGTGGGCCTCCATTCCTACGGCTTCACGAACAACGGGTTCTGGTGGCTGATGGGCTTCATCCTTTCCCAGGCCCTGCTGATCGTGCTCTGCCTGCTGCCCCGGCGCGCCTCGGCCCCGGAGGCCGCTTAGGAGGGTGGCTCAGCGGCGGAAGCCTCCGCGGAAAGGACCGAAGGACACCCCGCCGTGGAAGCCATGGCCGCGAGGATGATGGCCCCAGCCGTACCTCCAGCCCCAGCCCGGGCCGTAGTGGAGGGGGCGGCCCCAGAATTCCAGGCCCACGTAGAACCATAGGGGAAAGGCCCAGGATTCGTGGGGGTAGGGGACCTCGTAGGGCACCACCTCGATGTCGACCTCCTCCACCTCGCCGGCGGCCCGACGAGGTCTTTCTCGGCCCTCGCCCGGGGATTCCGCCGGGGGCTGGGTCCTCGTGTAGGAGATGAGATCCTGGACGAAGGCATCCCCGAACCCGGCCTCCGCCAGGTCGGCCAGGTCCTTCCCTTCGAGCACCACCGTGGCCTTCTCGGTCCTCAGGAAATCGAGGATGGTCTCGTCCCGGAGCCCGCCCTTGTGCATGCGGATGAGGTCGGCCCCCGTGGTCCGATGTCCCGCCCACAGGGTGCCGAAGCCCCCCAGCAGCGCGCCGATCAGCAGCCCTTGAAGGAGACGGAGCCTCATGTCGCACCTCCCCGTCCGAAATCCGGTCTCCCGGATTGCAGGTCCTCCCCCCAAGTGTCGGTCCCGGAGGGGGGTTGGCCCAAGGCCGGGTTATATTTTTGTTAAATGTTGTTAAGAACGGTAAAGACGGGTTGGCCGCACTCGATGGTAGATAAAGATATATAAGTATTTAAGTGTGTTAAGAAGGATGTCTCGACGCCGGGCCGGGCCCCTCCTTCCTCCTTCTTGCGCCGGAGCTACCCATAGTAAACTTCCAGCACGCCACCCCCAGAAGCCGACGGATCTCCTGTTGGTTTCCGAGGGTGTTCTTCCACCCGACCTTTCCTCGAGAAGACCCATGGCCCGCAAACCGATCCCCCCCCAGAAGATTGACAAGAAGGCCGTGGGCCGGCGCATCAAGACCCGCCGCATGGCCCTCGGCATGACCATGGCCCGGCTGGCCCAGGCCGAAGGGGTCATGGCCACCGAAACGACGGTCTGCCACTGGGAGGCCGGACGGGCCATCCCGCGGCCCTGGAGGCTCCCCTTCGTGGCCAAGCACTTGGAAATTTCCGTCCAGGAACTGCTCTGGGGGGACCAGGTGGCCCCCTTGCCGGAGGCCCCGGTGGGCCTGACTGAAGAGATGCACCTGCTGTGGATCCTGATCGGATCCGATTTGAACGGCCTCGATATCAAGGGGCGGGCCCTGGACGAGCTCCGCCAAAGCTGGCTGAACGCCCTGACCCAGGCCCGGCGCAAGGGCATGGTTCCGGTGGAGGCTGCGGAGGGCCCGGAGGCCTTTGCCGACCCCATCGCCATCCAGCCCCTCTGCATCGAGGACGAGATCCTGATGGGCGAAGCGGTTTCCTAAGCCCCGCCAGCCCTACCTGTTCGGCCCGTCCCCGGACCTTTTCCGGGGCGGGCCGTCGGTTTGTTCCTGCCCCCACCCGGGGCCGAACTGGCGAAGCCCAGACGGGTGGCACCTGGCGCGACTCAATGTCGCGTCAGGAGCCGGGTCCCCGTCGGGCTGAGCATCAGGGCCCAGACGGGTGGCACCTGGCGCGACTCAATGTCGCGTCAGGAGCCGGGTCCCCGTCGGGCTGAGCATCAGGGCCCAGACGGGTGGCACCTGGCGCGACTCAATGTCGCGTCAGGAGCCGGGTCCCC
>CAYSXG010000219.1:0-5653 GCA_964434895.1 uncultured Solibacteraceae bacterium
CCGGGCGGCGGGAGGCGCCTGTCACCTGGGGCAGAGTCTCCTGCAGGTCCGCGCGGAAACGGCGGTCCTCGCCGCGGGCCTGCTCCGCGGCCTGGCGCTCGGCATCGGCCTTCTTCGCCGCGTCCTCGTTCTGCTGGCGCAGCTTGAAGACCTCCACCTTGAGGTCCCCCACCTCCTGCTCCACGCGCTTCATCTGCTCGTCGGACTCGCAGCCGACGCAGATCCCCATCAGGGCCAGGGAGGCGGGGAAAAGGATCTGTCGCGGGCGCATGGGACCTCCGGGGGGGGCGTGAGCCCTAAGTGTACTGACCCCGAAAGGCCATCGGGGGGTTCCGCACTTTCACGGGAAACAATCCGGACCCATGAAACAGGTTAGATCAGGGCGACGACGCCCCCGACGCTAGGAGTTCACATGCCTCGCCCTGCTCGTCTTCCGCGGATGCTAACCCTCCTGGCCTCCGCGGCCATGGCCCAGGCGCCAGGACTGGGCGTCGGCAGCGTCGCCCCGGCCCTCCAGGTCTCCCGCTGGGTGAAGGGGAAGGCGAGCCTGGAGCCGGGCAAGGTGACGGTGGTGGAATTCTGGGCCACCTGGTGCGGCCCCTGCCGGAAAAGCATCCCCCACCTCACGGAGCTGGCGCACAAGTACAAGGACAAGGTCGCGTTCGTCGGCGTGGACATCCTGGAGGAAGGGGAGGACATCGAGAAGCGCGTGGACGCCTTCGTGAAGGACATGGGCGACCGCATGGACTATCCCGTGGCCCGGGACACGCCGGACGGCGCCATGAACCGGACCTGGATGCGGGCCTCGGGCCGTGATGGCATTCCTTCGGCCTTCATCGTGGACGCCAAGGGGGCCATCGCCTGGGTGGGACATCCCATGTCCAAGCTGGAGGAGGCGCTGGACGCCGTCCTCGCGGGCAAGCACGACCCGGTCGCCGCCGCCAAGGAGGACGAAGCCGAACGCGCCCGAACCCGGGCCCGCCGGGAAAAGAGGGAAGCGGAGGACAAGGTGATCGAGGAAGTGGACAAGGCCCTGCGCGAGGCCGGCAAGGCCAAGGATTGGGCCAAGATCCTCGAGCTGGCGGACCAGGGCGCAGCCAAGGTCCCGGAACGGAAGGGCGCCTTTTCGCCCGACCGCTTCCGAGCCCTTCTCCACACCGACGAGGCCAAGGCCCAGGCCCTGTTGGACACCGAGAAGGCCTCGGCCAAACCCAACCTCGCGACCTTCGCCATCGTCGCCGCGGAGGAGGAGGGACTCGCCCCCCGGTGGTACGCCTTCGCGGCGGAGGTGCTGGAAAAGGGAATCCCCTCGATGCCGGACGCCTCCTTCCTCCTGCCCTCCCTGGCCAAGGCCTACGCCGGCCTCGGCAGGTCCGCGGAGGCCCTCGCCTCCTACGAGAGATACGCGGCCTGGGCCCGCACCCAGAAGGGTCTCCGCCCTGAACTAATGCAGGATATCGAGAAGGGCCTGAAGGCTTACCGGGCCCTCAACAAGCCCGCCCGAACCCGGCGATAAGGAAGCCCTCCGGGCGGCGGCTTGGGCCTTCGCCAAATCCCGAACGACGAAGGGGGCCGCGAGGCCCCCTTCCTTCGGGTCGAAAGATCCGGCTCAGTAGAGCTTGAACTCGTCGCGGCGGTTGACGAACCAGCTCTCCTCCTCGTGGCCGGTCATCTTGGGCCGCTCCTTGCCGAAGCTGATGGTCTCGAAGCGGTCCTCGTTGACGCCCAGGGCCTTGAGGTAGGAGAGGGCGGCGGCGGCGCGGCGGTCGCCGAGGGCGAGGTTGTACTCGTTGGTGCCGCGCTCGTCGCAGTGGCCCTCGATGCGCACCTTGGCCGTCGGGTACTTGCGCATGAAGTCGGCGATGGCCTGCAGCTTGCTCTTGTCCGCGTCCCGGATATCGGAACGGTCGAAGTCGAAGTTGATGTCCTTGAGCACCGAGGCCGCGGCCTTCCTCAGGGCCCCGAGGCGCTCGGCCTCCGCGTCGCGGGTGTCCACCGGAGGCGTGGTGGTGCTCGCGCCGGGCTGCGTGGTCCCCGGCGTCGTCGTCGTCGAGGGCTCCGGCTGCTTGCCCACCTCCGCCGCGGGCTTCTTGCAGGCCAAGCCCATGGAAAGCGCCAACAGGGCGGCCAAGTGGAGACGGTGGGACGCGAGTCGCATCAGGGTTCCTCCGGGGGTGAAGCGTATCAATGGAGTGGGGGGGTGGCTAGAAAAAATGCTGTCAAATTCCCACTTAGCGAGAGCGGGTCCACCGCGGGCTCTGGCAGCCGGTCAGGTCGGCGACCTTCCTCACGGAATTTCCCGAAAGGTCCGTGGTGAAGATCTGCTGGTTTCCCGTGCGGGTGGAGGTGAAGACCAGGCGCCGCTCGTCCGGGGACCAGGCCGGCGACTCGCTGGAGGCCACGCCGGTGGTGATCTGGTAGGCCTTGCCCTCCCCCAGCTTGTAGACGAAGAGATCGAACTTCCCCTCGAAGCGGGAGACGTAGGCGATCATGGCGCCGTTGGGGCTCCAGGCCGGGCTGGCGTTGTAGGAGCCCTCGGAGGTAAGGCGACGCACGTTGGACCCGTCCTCCTCCATGAGGAAGATCTGCGGGCCCCCGTCGCGGTCGCTGGTGAAGGCGATCTGCGTGCCCGCGGGATTCCAGGTGGGCTCGGTGTTGATGTAGTGTCCGTCCGTGAGGCGGCGCACCCGGCCCGTCTCCACGTCGAGCACCATGATGTCGCTGTTGCCTCGGCGGTCCTGCTGCACGAAGGCCAGGCGGCGCCCGTCGGGGGCCCAGGCGGGGCTGGAGCAGTGGGCGGCGAGGCCCGGGGTCGGGAAGAGCTTCACGTGGGTGGCGCCGGGCTTCTTCTGGCCCCAGATCTCCGGCGGCCCGCCCTTGTAGGTGATGTAGGCCAGCTTCCCGTCCGCGGCCACCGTGGGCGAGATGGTGAGGCTGCCGTGGCGGGTGAGCTGCATGGCCCCGGCGCCGTCGCGGTCCACCTGCCAGACCTCCTTCACGTCCCTGCCCGTCTCCTTCACGAAGACGATGCGCGTGGAGGCCACGCCCCGCTCCCCGGTGAGGCGCGCCACCAGGTCGTCCGCCAGGGTGTGGGCGATGCGGCGCAGGACGTTCTCCCGGCCGGTGTAGTTCTTGGTGAAGACCCCCTTCCCGGCCCGGGGGTCTACCACGGCCACGGCCACGGCCACCTCCTCCGTCCCGGACTTGCTCACCTTGGCGGTGAGGAGCCACTCGGTGCCGGCGTCGGTCCATGCCTTGTAGCTGGCGGCGTCCGTGGCCTTGGGGAGGCTCCCCTTCACCAGGTAGAAGGGCCCGGCCTCGTCCAGGTCCTTGCGGACCACCTCCGAAAAGTCCCGGGCCACCTGCGCCTCGTCGAGGCCGGCGACCTGGGCGGGGGCCAGGGCCACGGCCAGCTTGCCCTGGGAGGCGGTCAGCACCACCTCCTGCTTGGGGGGGGTCTGCGGGGGCTTGGGGCTGCCCTGGGCTCCCAGGGCCAGGACCGCGAGCCCCGCCAGCGGGATTCGAAAGCACATCATGGCGACTCCAGAGGTATCCAACTGTGAATGATCCCAGCGTAGCAAAGGGTTCCCGTTCCGCGCCCGCGGACCCTCATTCCGCGGCCTCCCGCAGGCTGCCCGCCCCCAGCAGCACCGCGACCATCCCCAGGGAGGGCCAGAGCAGGCCCCAGGGGCTCACCAGGAGGAAGGCCCGCCCCGACGCCAGCATCGTGCCCCAGGAGGCCTGCTGCGGGGGCAGGCCCACCCCCAGGAAGCTGAGGCCCCCTTCCACCAGGATCACCGCCCCCAGACCCACGGCCGCCTGGGCGCCCAGGACGGGCCAAAGCCGAGGCAGGAGGTGGCGGCGGAAGCGGTGCCAGGGCCCGGCGCCCAGGAGGCCGACCTGGAGGAGGCTGGGGTCCTGGCGGAGCTGGTCCAGGCGGTTGAGGGCCAGGCGGGCGTAGGGGATCCAGCCGCCCAGGGCCAGGGCCAGCACGAGGCTGGTCCAGCCGGGGCGCAGCAGGGCCAGGAGCAGGAGAGCCAGGAGGGTGGCCGGAATGGAGGCCAGGAGGTCCGCCAGGGCCAAGAGCAGGCGCCGCAGGACCTCGCTGCCCCTCGCCGCCAGGGCCAGCGCCAGCCCCGTGACCAGGTGAAGGGCCGTGAGGGCCAGGGCCAGGTCCAGGGCCGGGGCGGAGCCATGGGCGGGAATGGAGTCGGGCACGCGCGGCGGCGCTGCTGGGATTGCGACTGAGGCGTTTTCGAGGCCACGCGCCACAGGGATTGCGGCGTTGGCCTCTACGGCGATTCCGCCCTCGAATTGGAATCGGGCGGAGGTGGGGGGAGGAGGTGGGGCGTGGAGCGCGAAAGACCCCTCGGCCTCCGGCTTCTGGCTTCCGGCTCCCGGAACTGTGCCTGACGACGGCTCCCATTCTGTTCCCGGCGTTAGCGCTCCCGGAGAAAGGGCTTGGCCGGCGGTTGCATGCGCGCGAATTTCTGTCATGAACTGCGGGACGGGGCGGGCTTTCATCAAAGCGGCACGCACGGAATCGCGGACAAAATCGTGCATCACCGTCTGCTGGCGGAAGCGCACTTCGGTTTTTGAGGGATGCACGTTCACATCAACCTCTCCCGCGGGCAGTTCCAGAAACAGAAGCACAACAGGATAGACCGTGGGTGGAATGATGTTGCGGTAGGCCTCGGTCAGCGCGTGCTGAATCAGGCGGTCGCGGATCAGGCGTCCGTTGACGAAGACAAAAATCGAATTGCGGTTCAGCTTTTGGATTTCCGGCTTGGAGATGAAGCCGTGAATACGCATCTCGCCGGGAGTCGAAGCGGCTTGCGTACCCTCGTCGTCTTCGTGTTCGCGACGCCGCCACGGCGGAGGCTGCGGCAATCCCACACGGTCGAGCGCCTGCCGCGACGCAACGGGGATCAACTGGTCGAGCGTCTCCTTGCCGAAGGCCTGGTACACGCGCTCGCTGTGCCCGGAGACAGGAGGTGCGACTAGGATGGCGTTGGTGGCCGAGTGCAATTCGAAATGCTTGTCGGGATGCGCCAGTGCGTAGTGCGTGACCAACGACGCGATGTGCGAGAGCTCGGTCGATTCTGACTTAAGGAACTTCTTGCGAGCGGGAACGTTAAAGAAAAGATCGCGCACTGTGATGGAAGTTCCGGCGGGCAATCCGGCTTCGTCGACGCGGGCAATCTTTCCGCCGTTGATTTCGATCACAGTTCCGGCGGCGTCCTCTGAGGCGCGCGTTTCGAGATGCAGGCGCGAGACTGACGCGATCGAAGGCAGGGCCTCGCCGCGGAATCCGAGTGTGGCCACGCTCAACAGGTCTTCGGCGTTCTTGATTTTCGAGGTGGCATGGCGCTCGAAGGCGAGCATGGCATCGTCGCGAACCATGCCGCATCCGTTGTCGGTGATCTGGATGAGCTTCTTGCCGCCTGCTTCGACGCTGATTTTGATGCGGGTAGCGCCGGCGTCGAGGGAGTTCTCCAACATTTCTTTGACTACCGAGGCCGGGCGCTCCACCACCTCGCCCGCGGCGATCTGGTTGGCGACGGTCTCGGAGAGGACGTGGATGCAGCCCATGGGCAGTTCTCAGTTCTTTCTTCTCGGTTGTGAGGCGAAGTGGGCATTTTCTCAGATGGGG
>CAYSXG010000220.1:0-4544 GCA_964434895.1 uncultured Solibacteraceae bacterium
TCAAGGGCGACGCCGGGGAGGACTTTCCGGACATCCACGTGGCCGTGACGGACGTCCTGCCGGACGCCAGCCTCACCCTCAGCCGCCCCGAGGTGGCCCACCTCATGAAGTACAGCTTCAAGGGGCTGGTGGTGATCCCCGGGAGCATCGGCTACCTGCACCAGTTCTTCAAGGCCAACCTGCTCGTGCTGAACGTGCTGCCGGACGGCTCGCCCTACGTGGTGGACCACGTCAAGGCCACGCTCCAGCTGCCCCCGAACCAGCCCCTGCAGGCCGTGGCCTCCGGCGGCGAAAGCGCGGACCTCACCAAGGACGTGCTCGGCGCGTCGAGCCTTCTGAAGCCCGGCCAGACCGGCTCGGCCCTGTGGTACCTGGAGGGCCTGAAAGAAGGCGCCCACGAGCTCCGCTTCGGGATCCAGGGGGAATTCTCCGGCGGCTCCCTGGCGGCCCCCATCCCCATCACCGGCGAGGCCCGGGGCAAGGTCATCATCCGCAACCCCACCTTCGACATCCTCCTCACCCACCCCGACGTGGTGCGCAAGGGGGAGGTCTACACCCTCGAAGCCCGGGTCACCAACACCTCCCAGGCCATCGCCAACGGCGTCACCGTGAGCCTGGACCAGGCGGCTCTGGGCAACGTGCGCATCGCCGACGGCCAGGCCTCCCAGGTCATCGACACGCTCCTGCCGGGGCAGGCGGCCTCGGTCTCATTCCATCTGCGCGCCCAGCGCAACGGCGAGATCACGGGCTCCTACCTGTTCACCCAGGAGGGCCTCAGCGGGGGCTTCCGCCTCACGACGGGCCTGGGCGAGCGCGCCATCAAGCTCAATTCCGACACGCTGATCCTGCCCCAGACCCTGGAGCCCTCCGCCGCCGGCGACGGCCGGGCCCTGCCGGATTACCTGCGGGAGGCCATGCTCCGCGTGATGGGCCAGGCCCACAGCATCGCCACCGCCAAGCCCCAGGACCTGCCCCCCGGGGTGCTGCCCATCGCCAGCCTGACGATCGGCGAGACCCTGCGCACCACCCTCAACGAGAATGGCCTCTTCCTCAAGATGGGCGTGGACCGGGCCCGGGTCTGGATGGACCTCTGGCGCGCCTTCACCCAGAGCCCGGACCCGGGCTTCGACCAGCTCATGCGCACCACGGAGGCGGGCCGGAGCCTTCAGCAGGCCTTCTTCCAGGCCTGGAACGGATGGGTGGCCGCGGATCACAGCCTGGCCTCCCGGCTGGGGGACCTGGGGGCCTACCCCTCGGACCTGCCCCTCCCGGCCATGGCCGTGGTGGAGGGCGCCGGGGCGGGCCTGGAGGCCTCCATCCAAGGGGCCGCGGGCCTTCCGGGCGCCTCCTCCGCCCTGGGGGACGAGCGCTTCCTGGGCCTGCCCCTGGGCCCTGACGGCGCTCAGCTGCTGCTGAAGAACACCGGCGCCACGGACCTGGCCCTTCATGTGAGCGCCCTGGCCCCCGCGGGCGGGACCCTCAGCCTCAACCGCTACGATCTGAACGTCCTGGCCGGGGGGGCCGCCACGCTCCCCCTGGGCCTCGCGCGGGCCCCCCAGGCCAAAGTGCTAAAACCCAACGGCGCATCCACGGACGTGGTCCCCGCCTCCACCCAGGACATTCTCCCCGAAGCCTTCAAGGTCCTGGCGGTGCATCGCTGGGACCTGGAGCTGAGCCCGGCGGCCTCCCCCTTCGGCACCCACGTGATGGTGCTCTTCAACCGCCCCAACGCCGTGGTCGACGTGCCCGAGGGCCAAGCCGGCTTCGACAAGGCGCAGTCCATGGTCTCCGTGGAGGCCAACCAGTTCTGGCGCAAGGCCATGCCCCCGAACGACCAGGGCGAGGTCGCGCCCTTCCCGGCGGCCCTGGTCCAAGCCACGCCGCGCATCGTCTCCTGCTACCTGGAAAAGCCCGTGGGCCCCAACGTCCCCCGGGCCCTCACCCTGGCCAGCGCCTGGACCGCCCAGGACGGGTCCCCCCTCGCGGGTAACCGCACCTGGACCATCGCCTCGGGCCGGGTACCCGGCGGCGCCATCGTCCGGGGCCATCTCCGCAAGCCCACGGGGGAGACCCTGCCGGGCAAGCTCGGCTACTGGTACATGGTGGCTTCGGAGGAGGGGGGCCTGAACCTCCAGACCGCCTCCAGCTTCATGGAGCCCTACTACGGCCTCATCACCAACAACGTGGACACCGAAGTCGACGGCGCCTACCAGCTGGACTGGGTGCCCATGCCCGCCAAGACCGCCCTCGGCCCCTTCATGCTCCAGGGCGATTCCGCCGCCGGAAGGGTGTTCGCGGAGGCCTCGGTGATCGGTCCGGGCCAGATCATCGACATGGACCTGGTCAGCGACGGCAAGGGCGACGTCTACGGCAAGGTGACCGACGCCGGCGGACAGCCTGTGGAAGGCGTGGCCGTGCAGGCCTACCAGGAGCAGCCCGCCTACGGGAAGGCTTCGGGCGGGGCCAGCTCCGTCACGGTGCAGACCGCCACGGCGGCGGACGGCACCTACCGCATCCAGGACCTCAAGGTGGGCACCTTCAGCCTGCGCTTCATGAAGGGCCTGTTGGGAGCGGGCCTTTCCAGCGAGATCCCCAAGGACGGCGCCCAGGTGGAGCAGAACCTGGTGCTGGAGGGCCAGACCGGCAGCGTGAAGGCGAGGGTGCTCAATCCCGACGGCAGTCCCCGGGCCAACCAGGTGGTGGCCCTCGGCATCCCCGCGGGCCTGCTGCGCTCCGGTCCCGGCGTGAGCTTCCTCTACGTCCTGAGCGCCGACACCGACGCCCAGGGCTACGCCACCTTCCGGGACGTGCCCGCGGGGGACGTGTCGGTGAAGGTGCCCAACGTGGCCCCGCCGGCCCCCAGCTGGGCCGGCTTCCTCCAGCCCGGCGCCTCGCTGTCCTGCACCCTCCAGTTGACGGACCCGAGCACCCTGGGCTCCGTGGAGATCCACGTAAAAGACGCCTCCGGGGCCCCGGTGCCCGACGCCTTCGTATGGTGGAACCAGGCGGGCCTGGCCCAGCCAGCCCCTCCCCAGGGCCATACGGACGCCGCGGGCCTCCTGGTCCTGCCGGCCCCGCCCAACCAGCAGTACAGCGTCACCGTGCGCCACCCGGAATGGCCGTCCGCGGGCGTGGCCAGCGCCTTTGTGACCACGCTTTCCGGCCAGACGGTCTCCCTGGACGTAGCCCTGCCCGGCCGCGCCTGGGTGAAGGGGCGTGTGACCGACGTCCACGGCGCCCCCGTGGCCAACGCCTTCGTGGCCATCCCGCCCGTCTACCACGTGGCCTTCCACAACCGCAGCGCCCGTACGGACGCCCAGGGACAATACCGCATCCCCGGCCTCGTCCCGGGCCTGGGCATGAAGGTGGTGGCCATGGGGCCGGATCTCCAGACCGCCGTGAAGAAGATGGTCTCCGGGCTGGCCGACCAGGAGGTCCAGGTGGACTTCGTCCTGCCGGACGCGGGCCGCAACACCCTCTTCGGCAAGGTCTTCGAGCCGGACTTCGGCACCGGGGTGAAGAAGGCCACCAGCGCCTACCTGGAGGTGTGGGGCACGCTGCCCCAGCTGGCCTTCGCGGACTGGTACTCCTGGTCCTCCCCCTCCAACGCCGACAACGCCTGGGGCGAGCCCGGCGAGGTCTACACCGGCAGCGCCTTCAGCAGCGTGGACACGGGCTACCGGATCCCCAACCTGCCCGCCGGGACGTATCGGGCCCAGGCCTGGAGCGATCTCTTCCCCCAGAAGATCGAGGTGCGCGGGGATTTTAATGGCGCCTCGGAGCTGGAGCAGAATTTCACGCTCCATTCCAACTTCGCGGCCTCCATGGAGGGCCAGGTCACCCAGCCCGACGGCCAGGCCAAGCCCGCCGCCGGCGAGGTGACCGTCACGATCGAGGGCGGCGGCATCGGCCAGCTCTCCGTGGACACGATCGCCACCGGCCGCTACGCCTTCGCCAAGGTGCTGGGGTACGGCGGCTACCGCCTCCGGGCCGAGAACCACCGCACCGGCGCCATCTGCGTCGGGGATTTCAGCCTCCAGCAGCCCACCAACTTCATCAACAACGTCCGCCTTTGGGGGCGAGGAAAGCTCACGCTGCACCTCCTGGACAGCCAGGGGAACCCCCTCAGCACCGGTCAGGTAAACCTCGCCCATTCCAAGGGCTCCCTCCTCCAGCCCAACGACCTTCCGCCCATGGCGGAGGCCATCGACCCCAAGCAGCCGGGCCTGATGGTCTTCCAGGATCTTTGGGAGGGGGACGTCAGCGCCCAGGTCATCAGCTCCGCGGGCCTGGTGGGGGCCGGCTCCGTGACCCTGCCCCAGGGGGGCGGGGACCGGGAACTGACCCTGCGCCTCCAACCCGTGGGGAGCCTCACTGGGAAGGTGCTCCACGCCGACGGCAGCCCCGCCTCCGCGGGCCGGGTGGACCTCTACCAAAACGGCCGGTGGAAGGGGGTCCCCAACCACAAGTCCGGCCGCCGCCCCCTTCAGTTTAAAAACCCACCCTCGGGGGCCGTGTACCTTTATTGCCTGGGTACCGGAAAC
>CAYSXG010000220.1:4554-5645 GCA_964434895.1 uncultured Solibacteraceae bacterium
AAGGGCCGGTGGATGGGCGTATCCAACATCAATGCTGGCGACGGTGCCTTCCAGGTTAAGAACCTCCCTTCGCGGGCCGTGAACCTTGATGCCTGGGATCCCGATACCCGGAAGGTGGGCCACGCCTCCGCCCAGATTCCCGACGGGGCCACGGCCACCGTGACGATCACCGAGTCGGACGCAGGTCCCGTGACCCTCACCGTCCTCCAGGAAGGTCGCCCCGTGGAGCGGGCCACTGTCAACGTCAACGGGGCCGCTTTTAGCACCCAGGCCACCACGGACGCCCAGGGCCAGGCCAGCTTCACCCTGCCCCCCGGGGACTATGGGGTGCTCGCCACGGACCCCCTCACCCTCTCCACGGGCCAGCTCTCCTTCACGCGCTCCCTCAACGAGGGCCTCATCAGCCTGAGCCTCCCGGTGCAGCCGGTGCGCAACCTCGCCGTCCGGGCCCTGCCGCCTCCGGGGCTGAGCGGGGATCTGAGCGGCTGGAAGGTGCGCAGCGATTCCGGGCGCACCGCCACCCTCGGGGCCGATGGCACCGCCACCCTCTTCGATCTCACCGTGGGCCAGCACCTCATCACGCTCTCGGATACCCAAGAACGTTTTAGGGGCAGCCGGACCCTCGGCCTCAGCGCCGACGGGGGCTCGAGTCAAGGGGGCGACGTGCAAGGCCTGGCCCTGGGCAATGTCCAGGCCCTGGTCCAGGACGATCAAGGCCATCCCGTCGCCGGGGGCCTGGTCACCCTCCAGCCCATCACCGGGGATTCGGGCCTCGTCCTGACCCTGGGCACGGACGCCGCCGGCACGGCCCTCTTCTCCAACTACATGCAGGGCACCCACGGCGTCTCCGCCCGGGACGCCGCCGGCCAGCGGGGCGTGTGGGCCTCCGTGGACATCGCGAGCGAGGGCCAGACCGTCCCGGTCACCCTCCTCCTCACGCCCACCACCGGCTTCGCGGGCCTCCTCAAGGACGGCGCCGGGAACCTCCTGCCCTTCGCCCGCGTCCACTACCAGTCCACGGCCTGGGGCAACTCCTACGGCGCGGACCTGGCCACGGACGCGACGGGCCACCTCTCGGCCTCCGGGGTGCC
>CAYSXG010000221.1:0-5635 GCA_964434895.1 uncultured Solibacteraceae bacterium
GGCGGGTGACCGGAACCGGGGCGTGGGGTTGCCCAACAAGGCCGGCGCGTCCGGCGGTATCGGCACCCCCGGCCTGAGGAGCTGGCCTGCCAGTCAGGGGCCGGAGTCCACGGGGACGGCGCGACGGCGGGGATCCCCGCCGCGGCCGACGGCCGCCAGGGCCTCCCGAAGCTCCTGGAGCCCCTCCTCCCGGTTGCCCACGGTGGGGATCACCGGGCCCCCCAGCAGGGTTTCCAGCACGGGGAGGTCCACGGCGATGCCCTTGGCCTTGGCGTCGTCCATCATGTTGAGGACGAAGACCATGGGCTTGCCCAACTCCAGCAGCTGGGTGCTCAGGTAGAGGTTGCGCTCCAGGTTGGAGGCGTCCAGCACGTTCACCAGGACGTCCACCCGGGTGCCGTCGGGGTCCCCCATGGAAAGGAAGTGGGCGGCGATGCGCTCGTCCTCGCTGCGGGCCGACAGGCTGTAGGTCCCGGGCAGGTCCACCACCTCCAGGACCAGGCCCCCCTGCTCCATCCCCCCGCTGCGCCGCTCGACGGTGACGCCGGGCCAGTTCCCCACGTGGTGGCGGGAGCCCGTCAGGGCGTTGAACAGCGTGGTCTTCCCGCAGTTGGGATTCCCCGCCAGGGCGACCGTGGCCATCAGGAGGCCAGGGCGACGAGGATGCAGGAGCCCTCTTCCCGGCGAAGGGAGAGGTGGTAGCCCTTGATGACCAGTTCCATGGGATCCCCCAGGGGGGCCAGCTTTTCCACCCTCAGCCGGGCGCCTCGGATGAAGCCCATCTCCAGCAGCCGCTGGCGGATGGCCCCCTGGGCCCGGACCTGGAGCACGGTGCCTTCGGCCCCGGGCTGAAGCTCGCTGAGCCGGATCCCCTGGGGGTCCGGCGCCGCGGCTCCGGCTTGAGATTGATTTTGAGTCATTGTCTCAACTCCATCCCTCCAGTTTAGGGCCCCCTCTCCCGGGGGCAAGCGGATTCCAAGCGATCCCGATCACAGGCCGCCGGCTGCGAAGGGCCCCCCGCACGGGTACAATCGGTACCCATAATGACCGTGCCCAACCTGCTGTCTCTTCTCAGGATCCTGGCGGTTCCTTTCTTCGCCATCGCCGTCTGGTACGGCCACCTGTGGGAGGCCTGCGCCCTCTTCGCGGCGGCGGGGGTCACGGACCTGCTGGACGGCTTCATCGCCCGGCGCTTCAACCAGAAGTCCGACCTGGGCGCGCTGCTGGACCCCGCCGCCGACAAGCTGCTGATGACCACGGCCTTCGTCCTCCTCACTTGGCGCAGCGAGGGCATGGCGGCCCCCATCCCCCCCTGGGTGGCCATCCTGGCCATCTCCCGGGACGTGACGATCTCCTTCGTGGCCCTGTTCGGGATGCACGGGGACGTGAGGCGCCTGCGGCCCTCCATCCTGGGCAAGCTGACCACGACCACCCAGCTGGCGGCCATCTCCCTCGGCCTGCTCGTCAACGCCCTGGGGGGACCCCCCTGGGGCCACCTCCTCACCCCCGCGGTCTACTACCTGGTGGCGGCGATGGTGCTGGCCTCGGGCATCCACTACTTCTTCCGCAGCCTCAAGGGGACGCCCGCCGATGGAAAGGCCTGAGACCGGCCCCCTCCCCTGGCGCTTCGCCCTCGTGGGGGTGGGCCTGCTGGTGGGGCTCTGGATCCTCCGCCAGGCCCTCATGCCCTTCTTCGTCGCCATGGTGCTGGCCTACCTCCTGGGCCCGGGAGTGGAGCTCCTGTCCCGCCGGATCCCCCGGGGCCTCGCCGTGGCCCTGGTCCTGGCCCTCACCGTCGGGGCGGCCCTGGCCCTGCTCCTCGGCCTGGTGCCCCTACTCTCGGACCAGGGGGGGCGCATGCTGGCCACCCTGCCCAAGTGGCGGGGCCTCCTGGAGCAGAAGCTGGCCCCCTGGGCCCAGGCCCACCCGGAATGGGCCCAAAAGGCCCGCCAGGCCCTGGACGGCATCGACGCCGCCGAGGCCGCCAAGGGGGTCCTCCGGGCGGGGACGGGGGTCCTGAACTTCTTCCTGTCGGTCCTCTCCCTCGTGCTGGTGCCCCTGATCCTCTACCACCTGCTGAGCGACGGGCAGCGCATGCTGGAGGCCCTGGAGCGCCTGGTCCCCCCCCGGCACCGGGAACGGGTGCGGGGCATGGCCGGGGACATCCACCAGCGCCTGGGGGGCTTCATCCGCGGGCAGATCGCCGTGGCCCTGGTGATGGCCCTGATCCAGGGCGCCACCCTTTCCCTGCTGAGGGTCCCCTACGCGTGGATCCTGGGCCCCCTGGCCGGGCTCTTTACCGTGATCCCCTACTCCCCCTACCTCGTGGGCCTGGTCCCGGCCCTGGTCCTGGGCCTCCTGGAAGGGGCCACGCCGGGCCACCTGGGCACCGTGGCCCTGGGCTTCTGCGCCGCCCAGAGCCTCGAGGGGCTCTACTTCACCCCCGTCTGGGTGGGCCGGGCCAGCCGCCTCCACACGCTGGAGGTGCTCCTGGCCCTCATCGCCTTCGGCCACTGGTTCGGCCTCCTGGGCCTCCTCTTCGCCGTGCCCCTCATGGTCTTCGTGAAGGTGGTGCTGGAGCGCCTCCTGGAAGACTACCGCAGGCATCCCTGGTTCACGGCGGAGTCGGATCATGAAAAAACAGAGGTAATCGGAGGCGATCGGCCCTAGGTTTAGACCATCCCCGCCCCCACGGCCCCCGAAGGAAAGGTGCTTCCATGCCCGAGCCTTTGAACGTGCTCCTCCTCGAAGACGATCCCCTGGACGCGGACCTGGTCCGGGAGGCCTTCCGGGACCAGTTCCCGGAGGCCCGCCTCGAGACGGTGGCCACCAAGGCGGACTACCTGGAACGCCTCGGAGCCTCCCGCTTCGACCTCGTGCTTTCGGACGGCTCCGTGCCCGGCTGCGAGGGGCTGAAGGCCTTCCACCTGGCGCGGGAGCGGGATCCCCGGCTCTCCTTCCTCATCGTCTCCGGCGCCGAGGAATCCGGCCGGGACCTCCCCGGACTGCAGGCCCTGGGCGTAGAAGGCGTCCTTTCGAAGTCCGACCTCCCGGGCCTGGGGCCCCTGGTGAGCCGGGTGCTGGAGGTGCGGAAGGCCCCCTCCCATCCGGCCCTGGACGGCTACGAGCACCTCGTGAACGTGGTGAAGGCCCTCTCCCTGGCCCGGGACCTCCCATCGGTCATGGCCATCGTGCGCCGGGCCGCCCGGCTCCTCACGGGGGCCGACGGGGCCACCTTCGTGCTGAGGGACCGGGACCTCTGCCACTACGCGGACGAGGACGCCATCGGCCCCCTGTGGAAGGGCCAGAGGTTCCCCATGCACAGCTGCATCAGCGGATGGGCCATGACCCACCGCCAGCCGGCCGTGGTGGAGGACATCTACTCGGATCCCCGCATCCCCGTCTCGGCCTACGAGCCCACCTTCGTCCGCAGCGTCGTGATGGTGCCCATAAGGGCCATGGATCCCATCGGCGCCATCGGCACCTACTGGGCCCGGCGGAGGCTGCCGGAAGCCCAGGAGGTGCGCCTCCTGCAGGCCCTGGCGGACACCACGGCCGTGGCCATGGAGAACGCGAGGATCTACCAGGAGCTGGAATCCCGGGTGGCAGAGCGGACGGCGGAGCTGGAGGCCTTCACCTACGCCGTCTCCCACGATCTCCGGGCCCCCATCCGGCACATGCACGGCTTCGCCACCATCCTCTTCAAGGAGCAGAAGGAGGTCCTGGGCGAGAAGGGGCTCGCGACCCTGGACCGCATCAGCTCCGCCGCCGTCCGCATGGGGGAGATGGTGGAGGGCCTGCTGGGCCTCTCCCGCACCTCCCAGATCCAGTTCCGGCGCCTTCCCCTGGACCTGGCCTCCCTCGCCCGGGAGGTGGCGGAGGAATGCGCCTCGACCTCCCCCCACCTGGTGGACTTCCGTGTCCCCGCCTCCCTCCCGACCGAAGGGGATCCCATCCTGCTGCGCATCGCCCTGCAGAACCTCCTGGGCAACGCCTGGAAATTCACCGGCAAGAAGGAGGCCCCCCAGGTGGAGCTGGGCACCGAGACGGGGCCCGACGGAGCCAAGGTCTACTTCGTGCGGGACAACGGCGCGGGCTTCGAACCCTCCTCGGCGGACCGGCTCTTCGGCGTCTTCCAGCGCCTCCACACCCAGCAGGACTTCCCGGGCACCGGCGTGGGGCTGGCCTCGGTGCAGCGGATCATCCGCAAGCACGGCGGGCGCATCTGGGCCACGAGCCAGCCCGGGGAGGGCTCCACCTTCTCCTTCACCTTGGAAGGGGGGACCTCCCGGGCCTGAGCCGCGGGAGGTCCCGGTTTGGGTGGCCTGTTGAGCGGGCCTCAGGGCATCAGCCAGCCCAGGCTGTTGGTGGCGCGCACCTGCCATCCGTACTTCCGCGCCGGCGCGACCCGGTAGGCCGAATAGCCCAGGGGCGGGGCGTCCGGCCGCGTCCAGTTGCGGACGTTGGCCTCGAAGGCGTAGTAGCACTCGGAGGCGGCCTGGTAGAGGGAGTTGTCCTTCTGGCCCAGCAGCTCGGAGAAGTAGCCGGCCCAGGCCAGGATCGCGGCCCCTTCGGGGGTGTGCTCGCAGTTCCCGTCGTCCACCGCGGACGTGTTCCCGCCGAAGCCGGTCATGTAGTCCGGCTGCACCAGCCCCCCGGGGTCGTCCAGGTAGTGGTTGGTCACCTTCACGCCCGCCTTCTCGAACTGGCCCAGGCGCCGGACGAAGTCCGCCACCTCCGGGGCCCCGCCCAGTCCGTAGACCCGGACCATGGGGTCCAGCACCAGGATGCTCATCCAGGGAGAGGCCACGAATTCGTAGCCGTTGGCGTCCCCGGCGTGCTGTTCCCCGGTGTGGTAGAGACCGCCGTCCACGCGGGGGGAGGGGATCTGGCCGCCGGCCCCGTTCTGGTGCCAGAGGAGGGAGGCCACGTCCGCCTGGAGGGTGGACTTGGCCGCGGCGTTCCCGGTCACCTCGTAGTTCACCGCGTAGGCCAGCAGGCGGAAGCCCGAATGGCGCTCCGTCCAGAAGTTCTGGCGGAGGCTCCAGCGGAGGTCGTAGTCATCGAAGGCGTGGAGCACGCGGCCCATCGGATCGAGCAGGGAGGGATCCCCCGTGAGCCAGTGGGCGTAGGCCAGGCATTCCGCGTAGCTGTACTTGGGATCCTGAGGGTTGTCGGTGTCGAGGGTGAGGAAGCCGTTGGCGTCGAGCTTGGAGGCGTAGAAGCCCGCGGCCCGGGTGGCCTCGCGCAGCGGCGCCAGCATGCCGCTGCGGAAGTAGTCCACGAACATCGCCGAGGCCCGGTCGTAGAGCCAGGGCTCGTTGTCCCCCGGGGCCTTGTAGTGGATCTGGTTATCCGCGCTCACCCGGGCGTCGTCCTGGTTGACGAGGGTGAAGAACCAGTTGTGCAGGTGCAGGTCCTGGACCCGGAAACCGCCGGGATGCTCGGCCTCGGCCGCGACCCCGTGGGGCTCCATGCGCGCTTCGAGGATGTTGGCGTCCATGGGCGTCATGCGCCCGGGCTTGAGGATCCCCTGGCAAAGCCAGGCAGCCGGGACGACGGCGTACCCGTCGGGCTCCATCACCCTGTCGGACGCACGGTAGCTGCCGCCGTCGGCCGTTTCCAACCCATCGCG
>CAYSXG010000222.1:0-5616 GCA_964434895.1 uncultured Solibacteraceae bacterium
GCGCGGCGCTCACCGACCGGCACGCGCGCGCAGCGGCCATGGCGGCCACGGGGGTCGAGTCCAACGTCGAGGTCACCGACCCGGACGGGCACGCGGTCTGGGCGGCCGCCCGGCACCTGCCGGAGCTGGGCTGGGGGCTGGTGGGCGAGGTGCGCCGCGACCGGATGCTGGCCGAGCTGCGCAACACGCTCTTCAGGCTCCTCGTGCTCGATGCTGCCGTGTTGCTGCTCGTGCTGGGCGCGGCATGGCTGTGGCGCCGCCAGTACGCGAGCGGGCTCGCGCGCCACGAGGTGCGGGTCACGAACCGGCACGCAGCGCGCGTCCAGGCCGTGCTCGACACCGCGTTCGACGCGATCATCACCTTCGACAACAGCGGCCGCGTGCGCAGTGTCAACCGCGCCGCCGAGCAGCTGTTCCTGCGCTCCGCCGCGGAGCAGGAGGGCCAGCCGCTCCATCGCCTGCTGCGCTGGGGCGCGACCGGCAAACCCGGCCAGCAGTCGCTGCCGACCCCGGGCGTCGTCTGCATCGCGGAGGCGAAGCGCGCAGACGGCCAGGTGTTCCCGGTCGAGTTCTCGCTGGGCCAGGCGGGCGAAGGGGAGTAGGGTGGTACCACGGCAGCCCTTCGGGTCCTCCGCGATCGCCAGTCGGTCCACGGCAACCTCCGGGTCTTCGAAAGGGACCTATCGGCCTTCCCCCCGGACCTGGCGGCCCTGGACACGCGCCTGAAGGCCATTGCCAAGCGCACCGGGGAGCTGGAGAAGGCCCTGGAGGAGGGCCGGGCCCAGCGGGAGAAGCTCGTCAAGGACCTGGCCCTGGCCCAGCGGCTGGAGGCCCACGCCCGGGAGGCCCTCAAGGCCACCACCCAGAAGGTGCAGTACACCGCTGCCGTGCGGGAGCTGGATCACCGGGAGCGGGAATGCGCGGCCATCCTCCGCCCCCTCAAGGAGCTGGAGGCCCGCCTCGGGGCCCAGGAAGGGGAGCTGGCCACCCTCCGGGCCGAGGAGGCCACGGCCCGCGGCCAGTTCGACGAGCTGCACCAGATCTTCCTCTCGGACCACGAGACCCAGGTGGCCGCCCGGCTCGATCTCACGGCCAAGCGCTCCCGGCTCGAAGGGGAGATGGCCGCCCAGGAGCTGGCCCGCTTCATGAAGATCCTCCAGCAGCGCCAGGGGCGGGCCGTGGTGCCCGTGGAGAACGGCATCTGCACCGGCTGCCGCACCAAGCTGCGCATCCCCATCATGACCTCCCTGCGGGAGGCCAAGCTGCCCCAGCCCTGCGAGTCCTGCCAGCGATTCCTCTACCTGCCGTGAGGCCGGAGCAGGAGCGGAGGCCGACCGTGCGCGAAGCGCATGACCCCGCAGGGGCGAGGCCCAGGATGGGCCGAGTCATGCCGGAGCAGGAGCAGAGGCTCCGCCTCCGCGAGCCGAAGGCGAACGGGAGCACGCATGCGTGCGATAGGTGGAGGCCGACCGTGCGCGAAGCGCATGACCCCGCAGGGGCGAGGCCCAGGATGGGCCGAGTCATGCCGGAGCAGGAGCAGAGGCTCCGCCTCCGCGAGCCGAAGGCGAACGGGAGCACGCATGCGTGCGATAGGTGGAGGCCGACCGTGCGCAGCACGGCCCCGCAGGGGCGGCGCATAGGGAGGCTCCGGCGCCAGGAGTGGAACGACTGGGAGCGCGCGACGCGCGCGTCCGACGGAGTTGCGCCGTGAGCGAGGGGCTCGCGGCCCGGGTCGAGGCCCTTCAGGCCCGCCTCCGAGCCGCCTGCGAGGCCGCCGGGAGGCCCCCGGAGGCCGTGGAGCTGCTGCCGGTGTCCAAGCGCCAGCCCCTGGCCCTCGTCCGGGAGGCCGCGGGGCTTGGCTTCGCCGCCTTCGGGGAGAACTACGTCCAGGAGGGGGCCGCCAAGGCCGCGGAGGCCCCGGACCTGGGCTTCCTGCTCATCGGCCCCCTGCAGCGGAACAAGGCCCGGACGGCCCTGCGGGCCTTCCGGGAGCTGCTCACCGTGGACCGGCCGGACCTGGTCCTCCGCCTCCGGAGGATCGCCCAGGAGGAGGGCCTGGTCCGCCCCATCTGGTTCCAGGTGGACCTCTGGGACGAGGCCACGAAGGAGGGGGGCTGCCCGGCCTCGGGGCTGGAGGAGCTCCGGGCCGCCTGGGGCGAGGATCCCGCCCTTCCCCTGCGGGGCCTCATGGCCCTTCCCCCGCCGGGCCTGGAGACGGCCTTCGGGCAGGCGGCGGCCCTGAGGGAGGAGCTCCAGCAACGGCTGGGACGGCGCCTCCTCCTGTCCATGGGCATGACCGATTCCATCGAGGCGGCCGTGGCCGCCGGGAGCGACCAGGTGCGCGTGGGCACGGCCTTCTTCGGGGCGCGGCCCGGGGCCTGATTTCCCTTGCGCCCGCGGCCCGCCTGGGCAAGATGGGGGCACCCCAATCGGACAATTGTAAAGCTCGGGAATCCCCTCCCCGATGACGCAGGTGAAAACCCACTTCCGAGAGGAATCGCCATGGGCTTCTGGGATACCTGGAACATCCGCAAGAAACTGACCTATTCGATCCTTCTCCTGACCTTCGTCCTGGCCCTGGGGTCGGTGCTCGTCTCCAGCTGGAAGCTGAGCTCGTCCAGCACCAACGCCCTCCAGGCGAAGGGCACCTCCCTGGCCTCCCTCATGGCGGAAAACGTCACGGCCTTCGTCCAGTTCGAGGACATGGGCAGCGTGGACAAGGCCCTGGACAGCCTGGTCGCCGGCGAAGTGGCCAACGAAAAGGGCGAGAAGCGCCCCAAGGGGGACAAGGACGTGAGCCTGGCCGCCGTGCTGGTCCTGGAGCAGGGGGGCGCCATCAAGGTGCTCTCCCAGAAGCGGGACGAGAAACACGCCAGCCTCGACGCCGCCGCCTTCACCCCCCTGGCCAAGATCGCCGACGGGCTGAAGAAGAAGGGGGACACGGCCCACTTCAAGTACCAGGACCTGCGGGGGGTGGCCAGCTACGTGGAGGACCCCTCGAAGCGGGCCTTCGTGGTGCTGGGCGTCAACGAGGAGCGGGTGGGGGCCGAGATCTCCCGGGGCATCACGACGATGGGCCTCCTGGGCCTGGTGATGCTCGGGCTGGGCCTGGCGGGGGCCCAGTTCCTGGCCCGAGCCATCGTCTCCCCGCTGGAGGTCATCAAGAACAGCATGCGGGACATCTCCGAAGGCGAGGGGGACCTCACGGCCCGCCTGGAGGTGCACGGCACCGACGAGATCGCCCAGGTCTCCATGCACTTCAACAAGTTCGTGGAGAACATCCAGGGCATCGTGCAGCAGGTGATGGCGATCAGCAGCAGCATCGCGTCCGGATCGTTGCAAATGTCCGCAGGCATGTCGGAGATGAACACCACCGGCGAGACCATCGCCCGGGCCGCCGAGACCCAGAAGTCCAGCGTGGACGGGGCCACGGACAACGTGGGCACCATCGCGGATAGCTCCAAGGTGATCAACAGCAACGTCACGGACGCCCTGAAGGTCTTCGACCAGGCCCAGAGCGCCGCGACCGAGGGGGGCAGCGCCGTCGGGGCGGCCATCTCCGGCATGCAGGCCATCCACCAGAACTCCAAGCAGATCGGCAGCATCCTCACCGTCATCACGGAGATCGCCAACCAGACCAACCTCCTTTCCCTCAACGCCGCCATCGAGGCCGCCAAGGCCGGGGAGCATGGCAAGGGCTTTGCTGTGGTGGCCGAGGAAGTCCGCAAGCTGGCCGAACGCAGCGCCGGCGCCGCCAAGGAGATCACCCAGCTCATCCACACCTCGGACAAGTCCATCGTGGACGGCACCCACATGGTCAACACCGCGGGAACGGCCCTCAAGAGCATCCAGGAGGCCATCGCCGCCAGCGCCAAGCGCATGCGGGACATCGGCACCCAGAGCCAGACCCAGAGCCACGACAGCGGTCGCGTCGTCGAAGCCATGAACAACCTCTCGGCCATCGCGGAGCAGAATGCCGCGGCCATGGAGGAGATGGCCGCCACCATCCGCGAGACCACCCGTACCGTCGACGACCTCAGCCACCTCGCGGAGCAGCTCAACCAGCTCGTTTCGCGCTTCAAGATCTAATCCAGCCCAAGGAGGCTTTCATGAAACCCGTCCTCACCCTGGCCGCCCTCGTCCTCGGCGCCTCCGCGGCCCTCTCCGCCGCGGACCTCCCCGCGGACCTCCAGGCCAAGTTCATCAAGATCATCGCCAGCAACGCCGGCAGCGCGGGGAAGGTGGCCTGCAAGGACGCCGCCGTGGCCGGGGCCCTGAGCGGCATGGGGGTGGCCAACGACGCGGGCGCCCCCGTGGCCTACGCCTCCAGCGAGGCGGAAGTGGGAGCCCTCAAGGCCGCCAAGAAGCTGGTGATCTGCCCCAAGCTGGAATGGCTCCCCAAGGGCGGGTCCATCGCCATCGTGGAGGAGGGGGGCCGTCCGGCCATCTACCTCCACATGCAGAACATCGGCGCCTCCGGCGTGGCCCTCTCCGACGCCGTCCTCAAGATCGGCAAGCGCACCTCCTGATCCCCCCGGGTCCCGGCCCGGGCCGGGACCCTTCGCTTGGGAGCCCTCCATGTCCCGCGCCCTTCCCTTCGCCGCGCTGGCCCTGGCCGCGGGCCTGCTGCGCGCCGACGTGGCCCCGGACCTGCAGGCGAAATTCGTCAAGGTGATCGCCAGCCACGCCTCCAGCAAGGACCGCGTGGCCGTGGAGGATCCGGCGGTCCGCGCGGAGCTGGAAAAGCTCGGGGTCGGCGTCGACCCCAAGGCCAAGGTGGCCTACGTGGCCACGGAGGAGGAACTGAAGGCCAAGCTGGGGGGGCGGGTCCTCATCTGTCCCCGGCTGGAATGGCTGCCCCTCGGCGCCTCCATCGCCATCGTCGAGGAGAACGGCAAGCCCGCCATCTACGTCCACACCGGCCACCTGGAGGCCAGCGGCGTGAAGGTGGCCCCCGCCATCATGAGGCTTGGAAGGAACTAGCTCTCCACCATGAGGCTGGGAAGGAACTAGCTCTCCACCGGCGGCTCCGGCGAAGGCCTCGATCCCCGCCGGGCCCCCTTCCCTCGCGGCCCGAGGGAGCCCGAGGCCGCCGCCCGCAGAAGGCGGCGGAAGGTGGGACATTCCAGGTGACTGGGGGCGGGGCAGGCCGCTGCGTGCCGCAGGCCGTCGCGCAGGGCGGCCAGCCGGAGGAGGGTCCGATCCAGCTCCTCCGCCTTTGCCTCGAGCCGCTCTCGGTCGATGCGGGGCCCCTGCGGCGTGAACATAAGCGCGATCTCCTCGAGGGTGAAGCCGGCGGCGCGGCCGAGGGAGATCAGGGCCAGCCGCTCCAGGACCCCCGGATCGTAGAGGCGGCGCAGGCCGCGTCGGCCGATGGAAACCACGAGGCCCCTCTCCTCGTAGTAGCGCAGCGTCGAAGCGGGAAGACCCGAGCGCCGCGCCGCCTCCGCGATATCCATGCTCCCCCCTTGACTTCAAGTCGACTTGAACGTGCATCCTGCCTCCACCGCGGGCCGAGGGCAAGCGGGGGGAGGACGCATGAGGACCGGTAACGGGCAGGCGGAGATGTGGAACGGCCCCGCCGCCTATATGCCCTATGCGCCGAACCACGTGCAC
>CAYSXG010000223.1:0-374 GCA_964434895.1 uncultured Solibacteraceae bacterium
ACTTGTAGCCCCGGGCGTAGTTGGTGAAGAAGTTGCGGAAGTTGGAGTAGGGATCCAGGTCGTAGCGGCTGGCGGTGAGGCTGCTCTCCAGGGTGAACTTGTCCACCTGGGTGCTGTAGCGGCCGCTGGCCACGGTGACGGCCTGCCCGATGAAGGTGTCGTCGTTGTAGATGGCGTAGTTGGGGTCGTAGCCCGTGCCGCTCGAAGTCCGGGAGCTGTTGTGGAAGATGGAGAAGGCGAAGTCCCCGGAGCGCAGGCCGGCGTAGACGGCGGTGGTCTTGATGGGGGCCGAGGGCTCCGGGTTGTAGGAGCCCGGATCCGCGGAGCCGGAAAAGGGCGGGCCCCCGGCGGGGGAGGGGAAGGGGTGGGTACGG
>CAYSXG010000223.1:384-5613 GCA_964434895.1 uncultured Solibacteraceae bacterium
GGTGCAGGAGGGGCAGGCCGTCGTGGAACCACTGGCCGGCGATGGTGACCTGGACCTGCTCGCCCAGCTTGCTGTTCCAGAAGAGCTGGCCCATGCGCTGCTGGTGGTCCCCGGCCAGGAGCGCGGCCTCGCCCCCCTCCTCGTCCTTGCGGGTGATGATGTTGATGACCCCGGATAGGGCGTCAGCGCCGTAGAGGGCGGAGGCCGGGCCGTAGACCACCTCCACCTGCTTGGCTTGAAGGATGGGGAAGTTCTCCATGATGGGGAGGGATTCGTTGGTGGGGGCCGAGATGCGGACGCCGTCCATGAGCAGCACGAACTTGTCGTGGCCCGGCACGCCCCGCAGCGTGAAGTTGTGGTGCCACTCCGGGTCCACCCGGTACTCCACCTTCATGGCCGGGAGGTCCTGGAGCAGGTCCAGCAGGGAGCGGTAGTTCCGGCGGCGGATCTGCTCCTGGGTGACCACCACCACCGTGGCCGGCGCGTCGTTGGCGCTTTGGGCGAACTTCGAGGCGGTGGTGACCGGAGTGTTGAGCAGGGCGAGCAGCTCCGCTTCGCCGAAGTCCGCGGGCTTGGCGCTCGGGGCCTGGGCCTGGGCCGCGGCCCGAGGGACCAGGGACAGCCCGAGCGAAACGAGGGTGAGGAACCGGACGTTCCGTCGCATGGGACCTCCATGGGGTATCGGCCCCCTCTTCGGTCGGGCCCGGAGGGCAGATGAATTTGGTCCTTATCGGGATCTTCGATCGCCGATCACCCGCGCCGGAACGCCGCCCACCACGGCCCAG
Source organism: uncultured Solibacteraceae bacterium (assembly GCA_964434895.1). GTDB lineage: Bacteria > Acidobacteriota > Holophagae > Holophagales > Holophagaceae > CAYSXG01. The sequence continues at coordinate 1,170 of CAYSXG010000223.1, forward strand.
GGAGGTACGTCCCGGGTCACCACGGCTCCCATGGCCACCACCGCGTGGTCCCCGATGGTGACGCCGTCCGTGAGGCCCGCGTTGGCCCCGATCCACACGTCCTCCCCCACGAGGATGCCCCGGGAGGTGACGGGCTGCTCCCGGATGGGGCGGTCCGGGGCCAGCCCGTGGTCGAAGGCGTAGAGGGTGGCCCCGGTGGCGATGCGGCTGCCGGCCCCCACCACGAGGCCCTTCGCCCCGCCGTCGAGGCTGGCTCGGGCGTTGACGCTCACGTCGGGGCCGAGGGTGATGGGCCCGTGGAGGAAGGCTTCCGCGGCGATGGCGCAGCGGTCCCCGATGCGCACCGGGCGGCCCGGCTCCCCGAAAATGCGGGCCTCCGGGGCGATGAAGCAGCCCTCGCTGATCTCCACGGTCTCCTGCTCCAGGAGCCGGGCCTGCACCTCGGCCTGCCAGGCCCGGGCCCAGTCGCGGTGGCGCTCCTTGAGCACGAAGTAGAGCCAGGGCATCCAGGACAGGCGCAGCTTGTGCTGGTCCCGAAAAAGGGCGGGATCCCGGCCCACTTCAGGCCAGGGCCGCTTCGAGGGCCTCCACCAGCTCGGGGCTCGCGGGGGCCACGCCGCTGGAGTAGCTCCCCAGCACCTGGCCCTCCCGACCCACCAGGTACTTGTGGAAATTCCACTGGGGCCCCTCGCGTCCCTCCGCGAGGAAGGCGTAGACGGGGCTCCGGCGGTCCCCCTTGACGTCCACCTTCTCGAAGAGGGGGAAGCTCACCCCGTAGTTCCGCTGGCAGAAGGCCTGGATCTGGGCGGCGTCCCCGGGCTCCTGGGCCCCGAACTGGTTGCAGGGGAAGCCCAGCACCACCAGGCCCCGCTCCTGGTAGGCCCGCCAAAGTTCCTCCAGACCCGCGTACTGGGGGGTGTAGCCGCACTCCGAGGCCACGTTGACCACCAGGGCCACCTTGCCCCGATAGGCGGAGAGGGGCTGCGGGGTTCCGTCCAGGCGGGGGCAGGAAAGCTCGTAGAGATTCATGGGGCCTCCGAAATCACCAGGTCACTTCGTAGACCATGCGGCAGGCGTGGGGGTGGCCGTCCAGCAGGGCGGGGTGGAATTCCCAAGCATAGGCCCAGTCTTCGAGGTCGGAAACCCGATCGAAGGGGGCCCCCTCCATCTGCACCGCCTTCACGCGCCCCTCGGCGTCCAGGGTCAGCTCGAAGCGGACGGTGCCGGAAAAGCCCGGAAGGGGGGGCTTGTCGGGGATGGAGCGGGGGGAGGCGGGCTCCCGGCGGGTCGCTTGGGGGTCCCGGCCTTCGGCGGCGAGCTTCCGGGAGACGGCCTCGTCCAGCTGGGGATCCACCGCGGGAGGGGCGGGGGCGAAGAGGCGGCGGAGGCGGGCGAGCATGTCCCAGTGTCCCACGCCCCGGTTGGACTCCGCCCCCGAGTGGGGCATGGTGGTTCCAGGAAGGGAGGGGGCCATGAGGTGGGCCGAAACGGTCCATAACGCCAAGGAGGGCCTGCGCCGCCCCCAGCCCTGGGTGGGGGTCCTGGTCTTCGGCATGCCCTTCCTGGTCCTGCGCCTCCAGCTGCTCGGGGACTACCTCCATCATCCGGCCATCTGGGTCAGCTCCCTCCTCATCCCCTTCATGGTCTCCGCGGGCTTCGCCTGGCTGGCCCCCATGGCCTGGCGCTGGACCGGGGACCAGAGGCCCCTTGCCGGCCTCCCGAGGGGGATCTTCCAGTCCCTGGTCTGGAATGCCCTCGTGGTCTTCGGGACCGTGGGGATGGACTACCTGCTGATCCTGCTGGCCCGCTCCCGGAACACCATCCCCATCACCACGGCCATCTGGACCAATCTGATCTTCATGGTGCCCACCATGACCCTCGTGGGCTACTTCCTGGCGGCCTCGGAGCAGGGGGAGGCGGACCGGGCGCGGGCGGAGCTGCAGTCCCGGGAGGCCCGCGACCGGGCCCTCCAGAACCAGCTCTCCCCCCACGTCCTCTTCAACGCCCTGAACGGCCTCGCGGAACTGGTGCGCCAGGACCCGGGGGCGGCGGAGCAGGGCCTTCTGGATCTGGCGGACCTCTACCGGCGGGTGCTGGACCAGGGCCAGCTCCCCTGGGCCCCCCTCGGCGAGGAGAGGGCCCTGGTGGAGCGCTTCCTGGCGGTGGAAAGGCTGCGCCTGGGCGAGCGTCTCCACGTGATCTGGGAGTGGGACGAGGCCTTGGACCGCCTGATGGCGCCGCCCCTCCTGCTCCAGCCCCTGGTGGAGAACGCCATCAAGCACGGGGCGGGCCGGCGGCCGGGGGTCTTCAAGGTCTACATCACGGGCCGTCACGTGCTGGGGGAGGTGGAGGTGGTGGTGGAGAACGAGGGGGACCTTCAGGTCAAGGGAGGACGCCGGGGCATCGGGATGAAGAACCTCGCGGAGCGGCTGGCCCTCCACTTTCCCCGGGAGTCCGAGACCTTCCTGATCAACGAGGGGGGGTGGGTGAAGGCGGGCTTCCGCATCCGCGAGCGAGCCATCGGCGCCGCCCCGAAAGTGGACCCGGACGGATGGGCCGAAGGGGGCGAGAATCGGGAGGAAGGAGGAGGACATGCTTAGGGTCGCTCTCGCGGACGACGAACCCCTCGCCCGGGCGCGGCTGGGGCGCCTGCTCCGGGAGGCGGGCTGCGAGGTGGTGGCGGAGCTGGAGGACGGTCCGGCCCTACTGGCCTGGCTGGCCACCGCCCCGCGCCTCGACGGCCTCTTCCTGGATATCCAGATGCCCGGAGGCACCGGCCTGGAGGTGCTGGCGGAGCTGGCGGATCCGCCCCCGGTGGTCTTCGTCACCGCCTACAGCGAGCACGCCGTCCGGGCCTTCGAGACCGCCGCCGTGGACTACGTCCTCAAGCCCGTGGCCGCGGATCGCCTGGCCAAGACCCTGGACCGCCTGGCCAGGCGGGAGGTGCCTCGCCGGGGCGGCCCGGAGCTGACGGCCCTGGCGGCCCCGGGCGGCCGCTTCCCCGTGAAGGCGGGGGAGGGGGTGGTCTTCCTGGAGCTGCGCCGCACCAGCCATTTCGAAGTGGAGGACGAGGTGGTGTGGGCGGTGGCCCCCGTGAAGGAGGGCCGGCCCCAGCGCCACCGCACCTCCTGGACCTCCCTCGGGGAGGTGGAGCAGGCCTTTCCCTCCGCGGGCCTCCTGCGCATCCAGCGGCACCTGCTGCTGCGCCCGGAGGCGGTGCTGGGCCTCCGGCCCCTCGACGGGGGGCGGGCTTCGGTGCGGGTCGGGGAGGGGATGGACCTGGAGGTCAGCCGCACCGCCACCCCGCGCCTGAAGGAGATCCTGGGGCTGTAGCGGCCGCTGAGGGAGGGGTCAGGCCCTCACGGGGGCCTTCACCTCGTCGCTGCCGGCCTCGGAAAGGCAGCTCACCACCAGGGCGCACTGGCCGGGCTGGCTGGCGGGCAGCTCCACCTGCCCGCGGAAGACGCCCTCGGGATCCGTCTTTCCCTGGGCCAGGACCATGGCCTTCTTCAGGCTTGAGATGAGCTTCACGTGCACGTCCGCCCCCGCCACGGGGCTCTGGCTGTGGCAGAGCCGCGCCTTGATCTGGAAGCCGAAGACGGCCCCGAAGGTGGGCTTCAGGGGCTGGTCGAGCACCAGTTCGAGGGTGTCCACGTCCCCCTCCTGCTGGAGGTACTCCAGGATGGCCTGGTCCAGGGGCCGATCGTTGAAGACGGCCTGCTCGCCCATGTCGGCGCTGGTAGGCGTGGTGTCGTACTTGCCGTTCTTGATATCGCGGATGATGGCCTTGTGCTGCTCCTCCATCCGGCTCTGGATGGCCCCTTCGGCCACCGGGGGGGTGGCCAGCAGTTCCTCGTAGGAGGAGCGGAAGCTGTCCAGGATCTCGCCGCCCACGTAGATCAGGGTTTCGATCTTGGGGTTGGAGAGGCCCTTGTCCTCGGTCTGGACGTGGTAGACCTTGTTGCCGTGCCGAACGTCGGTGTTGTAGCCGGTGATCATGGGAGGGTCCTAAAAGCGGGCTACTTGCGCATTCTTTCGGCGAGCTCGGGCATGAGTTCCCAGGCGATCTCCCGCAGGGCCCGGTCCCCGAGGCGCTCCACCACCGCCTTGGCCAGGGCCTCCAGGAGGGCGGGATCCGCGAGGATGGCCTGGACGAGGAGGCCGGATTCCGGGCTCGCGGCCGCCAGCGGGACGGGGGCCTCGGCGGGCGGGGCCTCCCAGGGGGATTCGGGGGCCGTTTCCGCCAGGGAAACGACGGGTTCCTCCTCCTCTTCCTCCGCGTAAGGAGCGGGGGCCAGAGGCTCCACCGCGGGGGGAAGGGGCGGGAAGTCCAGGTCGGCGCCCAGGTCCGGCAGATCCTCCGCCCGCACCGGGGAAGGCTCGGGGTGGGCCGGCACCTCCTCCCAGGTGGGGGGTAGCTCCGGCGGGGGCAGGAAGGCGGGGG
>CAYSXG010000224.1:0-5599 GCA_964434895.1 uncultured Solibacteraceae bacterium
GCGTCGAGGGCCTTCTCGGCCTGCTCCACGAGCTCCCTCAGCCGGGCCACCTTCGCCTCGTCGCTGAGCGGCGGGACGACCTTGTTTTGCGGCGCGGCAGGCTTCGGCGGCTGCGGGCCCTGGCTGTAAAGAGACACCGCCCCCCAGCAGAGGAGGGCGGCGAGTCGGGTCTTCGGCATGAGACTCCCGGGGCTGTCCTTCAGGAATCTAGTGGCTCTCAGCGCTCACAAGTGCCTGGTAGGCGGCCGCGTCCAACAGGTCAGAGGGCATCTCGCCAGCGAACTTCACCTTCAGCATCCAGCCCTTGCCGTAGGGATCCTCGTTCACATGCTCAGGATGCGCCTCGAGATCCGGGTTGGCTTCCAGGATTTCGCAGGCGAGCGGCATGAAGAGCTCGGACACCGTCTTCACGGATTCCACCGTGCCGAATTCGTCGCCGTGGCCGAAGGAGGCGCCGGCCTCGGGGAGCTGCACGAAGACCACATCACCGAGGGCGTCCTGGGCGTAGTGCGTAATGCCCACCAGCGCGGTGCCATCGCCGAGGGGCTTCACCCACTCGTGGTCCTTGGTGTACTTCAGCTCGGCAGGATACATGGGGCCTCCAACTATTCTGGGTAGTGTACGGCGGTTGGCGGTTTGCCGTTAGCAGTAAGCCTTCGCCGATCGCGAATGGCCAATCGCCATCAGCGCGCGGCTACTTGCCGCGCTTGTAGAAGGGCGTGGGGATGATCTCGGCCTCCACGGCCCGTCCGCGGATCTCCACCTGGATGCGGTTGCCCACCTTCGCGTCCTCGGCGGGCACGTAGGCGAGGCCAAGGTTCTGGCCCAGGGTGGGCGACGGCGCGCCGCTGGTGACGAAGCCGGCCTGCTGTCCGTCCTTCACGACGGGCATGCCGTCCCTGGCGATGTCGCGCTTCTCGAAGGTGCGGAAGCCCACGAGCTTGCGGGGCAGCCCGGCCTCCTTGGCCTGGAGCAGGGCATCGCGGCCGATGAAGTCGCCCTTGTCGAACTTCACGATCCAGCCCAGGCCCGCCTCCAGCGCGTGGATCCGGTCATCGATCTCGTGGCCGTAGAGCGCCATCTTGCACTCCATGCGCAGGGTGTTCCGGGCGCCGAGGCCCGCGGGGATGAGGCCCTGGGGCGCGCCGGCCTCCAGCACGGCCTTCCACAGCCGCTCGGTGTCGCCCGCGGCGCAGTACAGCTCGAAGCCGTCCTCGCCGGTGTAGCCCGTGCGGCTCACGAGGCAGGGGATGCCCGCCACCTGGCCGTGCTTGAAGAAGTAGTATCCGATCTCCGCCAGCTTCAGTTCCGTGATGGGCTGGAGGATCTGCTCGGCAAGCGGTCCCTGCAGGGCGATCTGGCCCGTGCCGTCGCTTTCGTTGGTGACCGTGACCTGGAATCCCCCCGTGTGGTCCAGGGCCCACTGGAAGTCCTTGTCGATGTTGCCGGCGTTCACCACGAGGAGGTACTCGTCCTCGGCCTGCTTGTAGACCAGAAGGTCGTCCACGAAGGTGCCGTTCTCATAGAGGAAGGCCGTGTAGTGGACCTGGCCCTCCACCAGCTTGGAGACGTCATTGGGGGTGAGCTTCTGGAGGTAGGCAAGGGCGTCCCTGCCCTTCACCCGCAGCTCGCCCATGTGGCTCACGTCGAAGAGGCCGGCCTTCGTCCGCACCGCCTCGTGCTCCGCCAGGATGCCCGTGCCGTACTGCACCGGCATATCCCAGCCGCCGAAGTCGACCATCTTGGCCTGGTGACCCCGATGGGCGGCGTTGAGGGGCGTCTTCTTCAGCTCAGCCATGATTTCTCCTGCGTCGATGATAGCAAGCGGCCCCGCGCGCTGCCGCTGGCGGTCGGCGCAAATTCCCCTCCCCCGAGCCCGGGCCGGGGCTAGACTGGCCTCATGCGCCCTCTCCTGCTTGCGATCGTCTCTGTGGGCCTCGCCACCGGTTGCGGCAGCCCCAACGCCCTCCCCATGAAGGCGGGCCTGTCGGACGCTTCCCTCACCTTGGGGCCGGGCCGGCTGCCGGGCGGAAGCGAGACGCCCGCGCCCTCCAACTTCCGCCCCACCCTGTCGGCCCTGCTTTCGCTGGTCCCGGCCTACAAGGGAAAGGACCTTCCCGAGCTAAAGATCTGGTCCGTTCCCGACGAGGCCGAGCGGGCCTTCGTCAACGGCGTCCAGCCCGAAGGGGACAGCCTGGGCGGCCGCCAGCTCAAGGTGCTGAGCCAGAATTTCCTGGGCCAGGGCGCCCTGATGCAGTTCGAGGTCCTCTGGGAAGGTCCCGCGGAGGGCCGCTTCCTCGTCGTCGAGGTCTGGCAGGAGGGCCGCCGCGCCGCCGCAGCCGCGGCCCGCATCGAAATCCACTACCTGCCCGCCACCCAGCCGCGGGGCCGGGAAGGCGAACGCTAGACCCGCTCCCAGGGCAACAGCCCGGGCAGCGACCAGGCCAGGCTCCAGGAGGCGTCGGGATGCTCGGTCGCCCGGAGCTCCACCTGCAGGGGAAGTACGACGACACCCGCGGCCTCTGCCCTGTCCAGCTCCGCGGCGTAGACGGGATCGATGCGCCGGGCCGCATCGAAGGCCTCCACATCCATGCGGTGGATGAAGAAGGCGATGGCCGCGCGATGGCCCTCCCTCACCATCGCCTGCAGCTCGCGGAGATGTTTGGTGCCCCGCTCGGAGACGGCATCGGGGAAGAGGACCCGCCTCCCCTCCCGCAGGGTGCAGTTCTTTACCTCGATGTAGACCTGCCGCTCTGTGGCGTCGAGGGCCAGCACGTCGATGCGGCTGTTCTCGGCGCCGTACTTCACTTCCGTGCGCACCGCGCGCAGGCCCCTCAGGCCTGGCAGTGCGTCCCGCCTGGCCGCTTCGGCCACTACACGGTTGGGCATGCCGGTCTCAACCCCGATCCAGCGCCCCTCCCGCTGGCAGGCGAGCCAGGTGTATTTCAGCTTGCGCTCCAGCTTCGCCGCGGGCTCCAGCAGCACGGGGTCGCCGGGTTCCCAGCAGCTCTTCATGGAGCCTGTGTTGGTGCAATGGGCGGTGACGACGCTGCCGCCCGGCAACTCGACATCCGCAAGGAAGCGCTTGTAGCGCTGGAGGATCGTCCCGGCGACCAGTCCTCGTTTCTCGATCAGGCCCATTCCGCGAGGATCCTCTCCACGGCCTCGGCCAGGTCCGCGCAGACGAGATCGGCGCCACCGCGCGCCTCCGTGGCGCCATAGCCCGTGAGCACCAAACAGGCGCGGCAACCCGCACGGCGGCCCGCCTCCACATCGATGGCCTTGTCGCCGATCATCCAGGAACGGGCGAGATCCAGGCCGTGCTCCTCCGCCGCCCGCAGCAGCATGCCTGGATTGGGTTTGCGCTCCGGATGGTCCGGATGAGCGTAGTCCCCCTGCCCTTTCTCGTGGTGCGGCGAGGCGTAGACGGCGTCGAGGTGGGCGCTTTCCAGGGCCAGCATGGTCCCCAGGCGGGACATTACGGCGGAGAAGTCCCGCCAGTCGTAGTAGCCGCGGCCGATGCCGCTCTGGTTGGTGACCACCACCACGGGGATGCCGCGGGCGTTGAGCTTGGCCACCGCCGCCGCCGCGCCAGGGATGAGGCGAAGATCCTCCGGCCGGCTGAGGTAGTCGACCTCCTCATTGAGGGTTCCATCCCTGTCCAGGAACACCGCGGGCTTCATCCGCCAATCTTCGCATGGCAGACTGTTCCTTCTGCGAGGAAGCCATGATCGACAAGCGGGTCGCCAGCGCCGAGGAAGCGGTGAAGGACATCTTCGACGGCGCCACCCTGGCGGTGGGGGGATTCGGCCTTTGCGGCATCCCCGAGAACCTGATCGGGGCCCTGGTGAAGATGGGCGTGAAGGACCTCACCTGCTATTCCAACAATGCCGGCGTGGACGACTTCGGGCTGGGCCTGCTGCTGCAGCAGCGCCAGATCCGCAAGATGGTGAGCAGCTATGTGGGCGAGAATGCCGAGTTCGAGCGCCAGTTCCTCCATGGGGAGCTGGAGGTGGAGCTGGTGCCCCAGGGCACGCTGGCGGAGCGCATGCGGGCCGGTGGCGCCGGCATCCCGGCCTTCTTCACCCCCACGGGCGCGGGCACCAAGGTGGCCGAGGGCAAGGAGACGCGGCTCTTCAACGGCAAGGAGTGCGTGCTGGAGCAGGGTATCCGCGCCGACTTCGCGCTGGTGAAAGCCTGGAAGGCGGACCGGCTGGGCAACCTCGTGTTCCGCAAGACCGCGCGGAACTTCAATCCCATGGCCGCGACCTGTGGCAAGGTCTGCATCGCGGAGGTCGAGGAGATCGTGGAGGTCGGCGCGCTGGATCCCGAGGCCATCCACACCCCAGGCGTCTATGTGCATCGCCTCGTGCTGGGTCCCGCCTATGAGAAGCGCATCGAGAAGGTCGTGACCCGAAAGGGCTGAGGCGCCCCTAGGACAGCGACCCTTCGCGAGCCGCGCCGGCCTCCATGGGGATCTCCAGGCGGACGCTGGTGCCGCCGCGCACATTCTCCAGGCGCAGCTCGCCCCCGTAGGGCGCCATGAGCTGGGTGGCGGCCGGAAGGCCCGATCCCGGCTGCCGGCCCTCGGGCGCTGCCGCCTCGCCGAGCCGCGCGAAGGGTTGGAAGGCCTCTTTGATGGCCGCTTCTGCCACCGCTCCGCCTTGGTCCTTGAGGATGAGGTGGAGGCTGGGTCCGGGGCATTCGACGCGGATCCAGAGCTTGGCGGAGGGTTTCCCTCCCATGGCGTGGTCCACCATGTGGCGGAGGGTCTGGGCGAAGTCCGTGGCGACTCCGAAGATGTGCATGGGCTCCTTGGGGATCTCGAGGATCAGATCCACGCCTTCCGGGATGGCGTCCACGGCTTGAAGGAACTCGACCTCCTGCCGCAGCAGTGAGCTGAGGTCGAGGAGTTCGGGGCCTCCCTCCGCATGGGAGGTCCGCCGGAGGAGGGCCTGGATGAGAGCCCCCATCTGGGAGGAGGAGGACTGGATGCCATGCACGAAGCTGAGGCATTCGGGGCTGGCCTTGCCCGCCTGGGTCTCGAAGCTAGAGGACAGGCCGCTGAGCTGGGCGAGGGGTTTCTGGAGCCGCAGGGTGACCTTGTGGAAGAGGTCCCCGACGGCGGCTACGCGCTCCCGGGCGAGGAGGGCGCGCTGCGCGTCCTGGAGATCCTGGTAGGCCGATTCGAGCCGGTCGAAACTGGAGCCCAGGGCGCGGCTGCTTTCGTTCAGGTGGGCGATGAGGCTGGCGTTCTCGAGGCTCACCTGCAGCAGGCCGCCGTAGAGGGCGAGGATCTCGGATTCGAAGGCTTGGAAGGGTCCCTCGGCGGGCCGGGCTAGGCTCAGCAGGCCCCAGAGCTGGTCCTCGCGGTCCCGGCTCCAGAGGGGCAGCAGCATCGCCGAGTCGCGGGCGTTCCAGAGCCCGATGCTCGCGCCCTCATCCTGGAAGGGGGAATTCCCCAGCGCGTCGCTCCAGAGGGCGCCCGTGGGGCGGGTGGCCAGCCGCCGGTGCACCAGCGGGTGGTCCGTTGCGGGGACCGGCCTCCCCCGGAAGTTCCTCTCCCAGGCCAAGCCCTCCAGTGAGCCCCCCACCCCGG
>CAYSXG010000225.1:0-5587 GCA_964434895.1 uncultured Solibacteraceae bacterium
CACGGCGGCCAGCCGGGCCCCTGCCGCGAGGGGGGGGCTCGGGGTGGATTCGGGGGCCGTGGCCAGGACGGCGTTCAGGGGGGCGTCCCGCCGGGCGGTGCGGTCCAGGCAGGTGCGGGCCAGGGCCGTGGGCGACAGGTCCCCCGCCTCCAGTCCTTCGCGCCAGCCGGCGACCGTGAACGCTCCCATCCAGCTCCTCCGGAGAGATCGAGTGTGCCACAAAGGCCCGACCTCCCGGGTTTCGTGGGGCGGGAGCCTTCCAGAACCCCCGCTCCATGGGCTACCATGGGGGGGTCACTAGCTCCCAAGGCGAAATAGGCTACCATCCAGAGTCCCGTCCCCGGCTTTGGTTCCAAGATCCTTCCATCAGGGACTTTTTTCCGACCGTTTCATGAACCCCTTCGAACTTCTAGAGCTCTCCCCCGGCGCCTCCGCGGACGACATCAAGGCGGCCTACCATCGGCTGGCCAAGCAGTGGCATCCGGATCGCTTCGAAGGGGCCGAGAAGGCCCAGGCGGAGACCCGGTTCCGGGAGATCTCCGAGGCCTTCGCGATCCTGAAGGATCCCTTCAAGCGGGAGCAGTTCGAGCAGAAGGCCCAGAAGGCCATGAGCGCCACCCAGCCGGTGGTGGTGGAGCCCCCCAAGGCGCCGATGATCGGGCGTCCCGGGAACGACTGGTTCGGGGAGGCCAAAAAGGGGATGGATGGCGGGGATCCGGAACGGGCCCTGGGCCTCATCCAGTACGCGATCCGCCTGGAGGGGCAGCGGGCCGAGTTCTACCAGTTCTACGGCCAGCTCCTGGAGAAGAGGGGCCTCGACCGGCGCTCGGTCGTGAAGGCCTACGAGACCTCCCACCAGCTCAATCCCAAGAACGTCGAGGTGGTCTTCCGCCTGGCGGACAACTACCAGGCCCTCGGGATGCACGCCCGGGCCGAGCGCATGCTCCAGATCGCCCGGGAGCTGGCCCCCCGCCACAAGTATTTCAAGCAGGCCGCCGCGGCTGCCGATGCTGGCAAGGGGAACCCCGCCCAGTCCGCTGGAGGCTTGATGGATCAGATCAAATCGGTATGGAATCGCCTGGCGAGGAAGGGGTGAGCATGCGCTTGGAAGCGGCTGGCCGAACGGACGTCGGGTGTGTGCGCAAGCACAACGAGGACAACCTGCTGGTGAATCCCAAGCTGGGGTTGTTCGTGGTGGCCGACGGCCTGGGGGGCCACGCGGCGGGCGAGGTGGCCAGCCAGATCGTGGTGGACCGCGTGGAGGCCTTCATCAGCCAGACCGTGGAGCAGGACCGGACCTGGCCCCTGGAGTACGACGTCAACCTCAACTACGACGCCAACCGCCTCAAGGTGGCCCTCCTCCTTTCGGACCAGGCCATCGCGGACGACATCAAGTCCAATCCCGAGCGGGAGACCATGGGGTCCACGGTGGTGGCGGCCCTGGTTCAGGCCCGCAGGGTCACCTTGGCCCACGTGGGGGACAGCCGGGCCTACCTCCTCACGCCCGAGGGCATCCGCCAGGTCACCCGGGACCATTCCTGGGTGGCGGACCAGGTGGCCATCGGCGTCCTCACCCCAGCCGAGGCCCGGGTCCACCCCTTCCGCAACGTCATCACCCAGGCCCTGGGGAATGGGGGCGAGCTGGACGTGGCCGTGCAGGAATTCGAACTGGGGGAAATGGACCAGCTTTTGCTTTGCTCCGACGGCCTGTCGGGAATGGTTGTCGACAAGGATATATGGAACATCGTCCGGGAGGCCCAGGGCCTTCAGGAGGCCGTGGACCGGCTCGTGGAGGAGGCCCGGAAGAACGGCGGCGAAGACAACATCACGGCGGTCCTGGTTGGATTTACGGGTTCCGGGGTGGGCGCCGATAGCGCAAATGGTTGACTTGCAGTTTTTCAGCGTTAGTATTTGGCATCTCTCATCACCAACCTAGCGAGGCTCCCTGTGGGTCTTTTCGGCAGCAAGAGCAAGACTCTGGTCGGCTTGGACATCGGTTCCAGCGCGGTTAAGGTCTGCGAACTCCAGACGGTCGGCAAGGGTAGCGCCACGCGCTACAAGCTGCAGAAGCTGGGGATCGCCTCCGTCCCGGTGGACGCCATCGTGGACGGCGACATCATGGACAGCAACGCGGTGGCCACGGCCATCCGCCAGGTCATGGCCGAGCAGAAGATCAAGTCCAAGGACGTGGCCATCTCCGTTTCGGGCAACCAGGTGATGGTCAAAAAGGTGACCTTCCCGGTCATGAGCCCCGCGGAGCTGGCGGAATCGGTCCGCTGGGAGGCCGAGAGCTTCTTCCCTGCGGGCCAGGGCCTGGACTCCTACGCCCTGGACTACGCCGTCCTGGACGAGCGCTCGGGCGAAGGGAACATGGACGTGGTCCTGGTGGCCTGCCGGAAGGACAAGCTGGAGGCCTACGCCAGCTGCGTGGCCCAGGCCGGCTTCATCCCCAAGGTCGTGGACGTGGACGTGTTCGCCCTCCAGAACGCCTACGAGGCCAACACCGCCCCCGGGGGCAGCGACGAGGTGGTGGCCCTGGTGAGCATCGGCGCCGCCATGACCAACCTGGCCATGCTGGTGGGGAACAAGTCGGTTTTCTGGCGGGACATCCCCTGGGGCGGCCAGCGCTTCACGGACAAGCTCATGGAGGACTGGGGCGTCAGCCGCGAGGCCGCCGAGGAACTCAAGCAGGGCCGGGAAGCCGAGGGCCGCACCTCCGAGGAGGTCGCCCCCTCCCTGGCGGCCATCGCGGACTCCTTCGCGGACGAGCTGAGCCGGACCATCGACTTCTTCCGCAGCAGCTTCAAGGTGGATCGCCTCGACCGGGTGCTGCTGGCGGGAGGGAGCGCGAAGGTGTCCGGCCTGACGGACGTCCTCGCCGATCGCTTGAGGGTCTCCGTCGACCGGATGAACCCCTTCCTGTTGGTGGAGCTGGACGAGCGCACCGTGGATCCCGGCGCCGCGCAGGAAATCGGATGTTCCGCCTCCGTCGCCGTGGGTTTGGCCCTTCGCCAGGTGGGTGACCGATGATCAGGATCAACCTTCTCGGGGATTCCCTGGCCCAGGCCGGCAAGAAGGCCGACCGGAACGAACCGGTCCAAGTCTACGCCGAAGGGGAGGGAGGGGCCCGCCCGGCCATTCCCATCATCGGCATCGTGGTGGGCCTCCTCTTCTCCTCGGTCGGTGGCCTCTACTACATGTACCTCGGGAACGAGCAGCACAAGAAGGAAGCCAAGCGCGACGAGCTGGAGAGGCAGCGCCAGGAACTCCAGAAGTACATCGAGCTGGAAAAGAAGTTCCGAGAGCAGAAGGCCGCCCTCCAGAAGAAGGAAGAGATCATGCTGGGCCTCAAGAAGAACCAGGTGCTCCCGGTCCACTTCTTGGAGGAGCTGGCCAACAGCCTGCCCGAGGACGTGTGGTTCTCCGAACTCCGCTGGAACGGCAGCTCCGTGTCCATCAAGGGCGAGGCCCGGACCTTCGAGGCGGCCAAGCAGTTCTACGACAACATGAAGGAGCGGCCGCGCTGGTTCAAGAACGTGAACTACCCAGGGGCCTCCCGCGTGGGCGGTAGGGTCGCGTTCTCGGTCTCCTTCGATCTGCAGAATCCCGCCTGAGGTCGCCGATGAACTCCCAACTCCAGAAGCAGATTCTGTTGGGTGCTCTGGTGGGCATCCTGGTCTCCGCCCTCATATGGTTCCTGCTCGGCGGCCAACGGGATGAGATCAAGGCCCTCGACCAGCAGATCCTTGCGATCTCCCAAGAGGTCGACAAGGGGAACCTGCTCAAGCAGAACGCCGAGAAGCTGAAGGCGGAGATCGCCCAGCAGGAGAAGCGCATCGACGAGCTGATCAAGGTGATGCCCAGCGACCAGGATCGCGGGGAGCTCCCCTACCGCATCAAGAAGCTGGCCGACACCGCCGGCATCGACCAGATGTCCTTCGGCAACGACAACCCCAACAAGAAGGAGTTCTACACGGAATTCCCGGTGCGCTTCGATTTCCGGGCCGGCTACCACTCCTTCGGCCAGTTCGCCTCCCTGATCTCCGGGTACGAGAAGATCATCAACCTCACGGACGTGGCCCTCGTTCGCGACACCAGCACCCGCGGGGTCTACTCGACCCGGGTGACCTGCCGGGTAACGGCCTTCGTCTACAACGCCGGGGCAGGGGCGGACGCGGCCCCCAAGCCGGCGGCGGCTCCGGCTCCCAAGCCGGCCGGCGGCAAATCCAAGGGCGAGGGGGAGTGAGATGGCCACGTTGAAGCTCCTAAGCCCGATCCTGCCCCTCCTTGCCCTGTCCCTGGCGGCCCAGGCCCCCCATGGGAAGGCCCCGAAGGCTCCCGCCGCCAAGGGGGAGGGGACCAAGGCGGAGGCTCCCAAGGGGGAGGCTCCTAGCGCCCCCGCGGCCAAGCCCGACACGGACAAGGAACCCACCCCCGAGGACCTCATCATCGCCCGGGCCACCCCCTACAAGCCCCTCATCACGCGGGATCCCTTCGAGTCCCCCACGGACATGGAGCGGAACATCCAGGGGGACCTGGTGGACGACGTGGGGGTCAAGGGCACCACCAAGATCAACGGGAAGGTGATGGCGGTCGTTTCCGACAGCCGCGGCAACGTGCGCTGGCTGCCCATCGGATACCGCTTCAAGGACGGCGAGATCGTCGCGATCGACGACAAGTCCGTCACCTTTCATCAATGGGACGTGAACTCCACCGTTCGTTCCGCTTATCGCACGGTTGTCAAGATTTTCAAGCGCGAGGAGGGTAAACGATGAACGCTCGCCTGTGTTCCTTGCTTGTGGCGGGGGGCGCGGCCTTGGTGGCGGTCCAACCGCCGACCCTGGCGGCTCCGGTTACACTCCAGGCCCTTTCGCTGCGTGAAGAGGGGGGGCGCAAATCCGTGGCCCTTTCGGTCCCGGGCTTCCAGGGCGTGCCACGGCTCCAGGTGCTCAGCTCCCCGGACCGGGTGGTGGTGGACCTCCACGGCGTCATGAAGGGCGGCGGGATCGGGCGGAAGGAGCTCGAGACCCTGCAGTCCGAATTCGTTCAGCGGGCCCGCCTGGCCCAGTACGCCCTGAGCCCGGAGCCCATCACCCGGCTGGTGCTGGAAGTGAAGCCTGGCGTCCAGGCGCGGGTCGCCTCCGGGCAGGACCGGCTGGAGATTTTCCTTCAGGCCGGCGAGGGATCCGTCCTGGCCTCCATGGAGTCCGGCCCAATGGCCGCTCCTGAGAAGGTCCTCGCGGATGCGCCGGTGCTGGTGGCCGCCCTGGCCAACGAGGCGGTCCCCTCCGTCGCGACCCCCTCCCTCCTCCTCGATGCCCCCGGGGATGCGCTTCCCCTGCCCCAGGCGGTTCCCGCGGCGGTCGAAGCCCCGGCGTTGAGCGCCCCACGCAGGTGCGAGTGCAGCTGCTGTTCGGCGCCTTGCATGGCCACCTGCACCACGGTGCAGAGCTCCCTGCGCGCCAGATCGAGCCCCGGCCTGCCCAGGGCTTTGCCATAGCCTTCGACGATCATCCAAGTGTCGAGCGCGGGATGCAGCGCGCGCACGTTCTCCCGCAGTCGCTCGTAATTCTTCCCATAGACTTCG
>CAYSXG010000226.1:0-5560 GCA_964434895.1 uncultured Solibacteraceae bacterium
TTCGTCCCCCCCGCGTTGAGCCGCACGACGCTACGGGGTTTGCGCAGAGCGTGGGCCAGGACCCCCATCATCCGGGTCTTCTCCTCGTTGAGGTGGCCCAGGTCCTGGTTCAGCCTGAGCAGGGCCTCGTTCTGGGAGGCCACGGTGGCCACGGCCTCCTGGACCTTCAGGCCCAGGTCCCGGTTCCGCGCCCGCAGCAGGCGGGTCCTCATGGCGTAGGCCCCCCCGAGGGCCAAGGCCAGGGCGGCGACGTAGGCGCCGTAGGCCCAGGGGCTGCGCCAGGGGGCGGGCAGGACCCGGATGGGGAATTCCAGGGGGCGGGGCTGGCGGCCCAGGTAGTCGCGCCCCTCCAGGCGCAGGACGTAGGAGCCCGAGGGCAGGCTCACCAGCTCCCGGTGGTTCTCGCGGCCCCAGGGCGTGGGTTCCTTTTCGAGGCCCAGGATCTGGCTGCGGTAGGTCGTGTCCTCTTCCCGGTGGAAGAAGGGCAGGCCGAACTCGAAGGCGATGCGGGCGCTGCGGTGGTCCAGGACGATGCCCTCGGGGTCCAGGCGCCCGGGCCGGCCCCCCAGCGTGACCTGGTCCATCACCAGGTCCGTCGGGGGGGGCGGGGGCAACTGCTCGGAGGGATCGAAGACGGCGGCCCCCCGGACCGTGGCCACCCACAGCCGTCCCGCGCGGTCCAGTTGGGAGGCCCCGTAGTTGGTGGAGGGGGGCGGCAGGCCGTCCCCGGAGGTGAAGGTCTCCACCCGGGAGGGGCGGGCGGGATCCGAGGGATCCTCGAAGGAGAGCCGCGCGACCCCCCTCTGGGTGACCAGGTACACGTGCCCGGCCTCGTCGGCCTCGATCCTCACCACCACGTTGCTGCGCAGGCCGGGCAGGCTCTGGAGGGTCCAGGCCTCCCACCGGGCCTCCGGAGGGCCGTCCAGAGGCAGGCGGGCGGCCCCCCCGCCGAAGGTGCCGGCCCAGAGCCCGCGCCGGCCGTCCCGGGAGCGGATCTCCCGGAAGCAGGTCCCCGACTGGTTGACGAGACCCCCGGCCTCCCCGTAGCGGGTCCAGCGCCCCCGGTTCCAGCGCCCGATACCAAAGCCCCGGGTCCCCACCCAGAGGCTCTCCCCCTGGCCCGCCTCCTTGGTGCGGGCCAGGGCGAAGATCTGGGCCGCCGGGAGCCCGTCCTGGGGGGTCAGGAGGCGGACCTCGTCCCCATCGATGCGCAGCAGGCCCTGCTCGGTGCCGGCCCAGAGCAGGTCCCGGCCCTCCCAGGGCCCCGCCAGGAGGCAGCGGATGCGCTGCTGCTGGAGGGCCGGGGGGGCCCGCAGGGGCTCCCAGCGGCCCCTTCCTCGCCTCACCAGGCCCTTCAGGGTGCCGGCCCAGAGCTCCGGCCCCCGGGGGCCCGCCGTCGCCAGCAGGGCCCCCACGTGGTCGTGGGGCAGGCCGGTGCGCGTGGTCTCGAGGCTCCAGGAGCCGTTCTCCCAGTGGGCCAGGCCCTGGCTCGTCCCCACCCAGTAGGCGGGCCCGCCTCGGGGGCCGCGGGTCTCGGCGAAGGCGTGGACCTCGTCGCTGGGCAGCCCCAGGGTCCGATCCACGCTGCGCCACCCGTCCTGGTCCAGGGCCAGGAGGCCGGCCCCCCGGGTGCCGATCCACAGGGAGGGCCGCCCCGCCCGGCTGGCCTGGAAGGCGTAGAGGCCGTCTGAAGGGAAGCCCCGGTTGGCGTCCAGGCTGAGCCAGCGCTCCCCGTCGTACCAGGCCACCCCGCGGTCGTAGGTGGAGGCCCAGAGCACGGGGTTCCCGCGGACGTCCCAGACCACCTGGAGGTTGATGGGAAAGCTGCTGGGGAAGTTGGCTTGGGTGGGGGAGAAGCGGTCCCAGTGCCGGCCGTTCCAGCGCAGCAGCCCCTGGCCCCACTGGCAAAGCCAGAGCTCCCGGGTGCCGTCCCGGCGGATCACTTGGGCCAGGTCGTCCACCTTGGCGGCGGGCCAGCCCTCCCCGGGGTCCATGGCCCGCCAGCGCTCCCCCTCCCGCCGGGCGGCGCCGCCGTAGGTCAGGGCCCAGAGGCGGGGGGAGCCGTCGGGATCCGTGATCAGCCGCAGCTTGCCCACGAAGTCCGAGGGCAGGCCCCCGCCCCGGTCCTGGAAGGACCAGGTCCGGCCGTCGAAGGCCGCCGTCCCCCCGCCGGCGGTGCTGGCCCACAGGGTCCAGGCCCCGGCCCGCTCCTGCAGGAGGAGGCAGTTGATGGTGTTGCTGGAAAAGCCGCTGCCCAGGCCCGCGTGGGTCCACTTCTCCCCCTGGAGGCGCCAGAGGCCGCCCCCCCCGGGGCGGAACCAGGGGCTGCCGCGGGGGGTCTCGGCGATGGCCCGGACGAACTGGGAGGGGCTTTCGGGGGGCAGGCTAAGGGAGGTCCAGGTCCGGCCGTTGTAGACCCCGATCCCGTCCTGGGTGCCCGCCCAGACCCGTCCGGCGCGGTCCTCGAAGACCGTGTACACGCTCATGTTGGGCAGGCCGTCCGAGATCCCGAAGACCCGGAAGGAGGGGCGGAGCAGGGGGCCGGCCTCCTCCCGGGCGGGGGAGGGCTCCCCGGCCCGGGCCCCGGGGATCAGGGGCTCCAAAGCCAGGCAGAGCAGGAGAATGAGGACCTCGGAGACCACGTCCCCTCATCGGCCCTTCGAGCCGGGGACCTGAACGCGAACCCGCGTCCGAATCGAAGGCGTTTCCGAGGGGCTCCCGAACCTGACGTTTGGCCTGCTCCACTTTTTCAAACTGGATCTTTTTCAAGCCATCATCACGGGCGATGTTCCACGAACACTAATGACATTTTTGAGCTTCTAAGTGGAAGTCATGACTCGGGTCCCCATCGGGCGGACCTCTTCCCGAAACGGGAGCCCTCACCCACGCACCCATGGAGAAACGCGTGTCCCACCGTGACCCGCGATGGGAGCGTACTGATCACCACCCCCTTTGCGGTCATGCGGCTCGCGCCGATCAAGTAGGGGTATTCACCTTGAACGTTTTCAAGAACCTAAATTCTAGCTTTAGATTGGCCACTGACGGTAGGCAGTACAGGGAATGTCCTAAGGCGCGGGTTTCGGCCGCTCATCCTCCGCTTCACGCCGCGAGGGTGTACCCGATGACCCGATGGGGCGGGCCTTCATGGAATGCCCTAAGCAGGATCCTGGAACTGGCTCTTTCCAGATCGCCTGGAACCCTTACGTTTAGGTGAAGCTTCGGAGGCCATGATGTGGAGCAAGTAAATATTGATTCGTTCGAAACTTAAATAATTAGCCTGCGTTTACCGCTAAGCGGTGGATAGCTAGTCTATTTCACTAAATCGCAACCATGTGTGGTGGCCATGCTATTTGATTTCATCAAATTGAATACATTTATTATTTTTTGTTTATTTGTGAATGATTTGAAAGTGTCGGATTATTTCATTGTTAAAACAATCGCAGGAAAGAAATGTTATATAAGTGGTATAAATATTAAAAATGATTTTAAATTATTAGACCCTCATGGAGTTTGCATAGATGGTTTTGGTAATATTTATATATGCGAAGTTACTGGTAATACAGTAAAAAAGATGTCGCCCGATGGGGAGCTCGTCTGGACCGCCGGGAGAGCCGGGGAGCGCGGGGCCCAGGATGGCGAGGGCGGGACCGCGAGATTCAATCGGCCCAACGGATTGGCGGTGGATGAACAGGGTGAGGTCTACGTCGCCGACTTCGGGAACCACCTCATCAGAAAGGTGAGCCCTGAAGGAAGGGTGAGCACGTTGGCTGGGGAGGCCGGGGTTGCCGGGGCCGAAGACGGCGTGGGGGCCCGGGCCCATTTCCAGCATCCCCATGGATTGGCTGTGGACAGGAACGGGAACGTCTACGTGGCGGATGCCATGAACCACACCGTGAGGAAGATCACCCCCCAAGGGCAGGTGAGCACCCTCGCGGGAGCCCCCGGCAGGCCCGGCATCGCAGACGGGGACCGCGCCACCGGGCGCCTGAACGCACCCTATGGGGTAGCCGTGGACCCGGCGGGTTGGGTCTACGTCGTGGAACGGGACGGTCACACCGTCCGCAAGATCTCTCCCGAAGGATGGATCATGAACTTGGCGGGGAAGGCCTGCGTTTCCGGCTCTGCCGATGGAAATGGCGCCGAGGCCCGATTCTGGAGCCCCAGGGGCATCGCGATCGACCGGCGGGGGAACCTGTACGTGGCCGATTCCGCCAATTGCGCGATTCGAATGATCAGCCCCGGGGGGAACGTCAGCACGCTGGCCGGTACCCCTGGGGTCTACGGGGAGGAGGACGGTCCGTCGAAGGCCGCGCGCTTCAACTATCCCCACGGCGTGGCCATCGACAGCCACGGTCGAATCTACGTGGCCGATTCTGGAAACAATGCCGTCCGAAGGATCCAACCGGCCCGCCAACGCCGCTGAGGGTCGGGATTCCAGCGGGTTCACCCAAGGAGCTGAGTATGCTGCCCAAGCTTTCCGCGTCCATCACCTGGATCTCCCTGGTTCTGGCGGTCGCCCCCGCCGCGCAGGCGGACCGTCCTCCGGGATCTCGAGGCGACACCGTGCCGCGGTCCGTCGATCCGTGGATAAAGGAACCCGCGGGGCGCTTCGAGGAGCCCCTGGTTGCTCTCGGGGGGGACCCATCCCACGAAGAGACCCGTGCGCTGGAGGGGGCTCTCGCAGCGTACGATCGGCGGGCGGAGGCCGCCGATGCGGGGCCTTTGATGGATTATTTGCGCGCCCACCCCGCATCGCCTTGGAAGGCCTCGTTGCTTGGGAATCTGGGTGTGATCTACCAACAGAACGGTTATTTCACGAGGGGGCTCTCCGCCTTGCAGGAGGCCTGGTCCTTGGTGAGGGAGGCCCGAGGAGCGAGGGCCCGGGACGTCGGCGATTTCATCCTCGGCCACCTGGCGGATCTCCGCGCGCGGCTGGGTCAGCGGGAGGAACTGGACTCGCTTCTCGAAACGGTGGAGGGTCGTCCCGTGGTGGGTTCCGCGGCCACGCGCCTGGCCACGGCCCGTCTTATCGGGAAACGGATGCGACGTCGCCCCGAAGTCATGTTCCTATGCGGGCCGGCGGCGCTTTCGGGCGTCCTGGGAGACCATCCGCTCTTCCATGAACTGAAGGCCACTTCCTGCGGCACATCGCTGCTGGATAACTGGCGTTGGGCCAAGGAGGTTGGAGGCGGGCTTCAGATGGCCCACCGCGAGCCGGGCGGGGCCATCGTGGCTCCCATGGTGCTGCACTGGAAGCGCGGCCACTATTCCGCCCTTCTGAAAACGGAGGGAGAGCGATGTCTTCTGAAGGATCCCCTGCTCGGTGGTGAGCGCTGGATCTCCCGCGCGGCGATCCAGGAGGAGGGCAGCGGCTACGCCCTGGTACCGGAAGGTCCCCTCCCGGAGGGCTGGCGGTTGGTGGGGGCCCGCGAGGCCGATGGTGTCACGGGCGGCCCCAATGGATGGTGCGCCCCGGAACCTCCACCGTGCCATACGCCGGAGCAGCCCGAGGAACCCAGCCCATGCGGTGGGGGCAGGAATAGTTTCCGCAAGGCCGTGG
>CAYSXG010000227.1:0-5553 GCA_964434895.1 uncultured Solibacteraceae bacterium
TCCTCGCCGGGGCCTTCGGGGAGGCCTCCCGCACCGTCGTGCTGGAGGCCCCCCTCTTCGGCATGGAGCTGAGCCAGCACGTGCTGGTGGACGTGACGGCGGAGCACGCGCGCTACGTGATGCTGCCCCCCTGCCAGGACCACAAGCGCATCTTCGAGGGGGACCGGGGCCCCAACACCGGCGGCATGGGGGCCTTCGGGCCCATGCCCTTCCTGCGCCCGGAGGACCACGCCCGCCTACGGGAGGAGCTGGTGGAGCCCACGGTGCGGGGCCTCCAGGCGGACGGGCTGGTGGGTCGGGGGGTGCTCTTCCTGGGGGTCATGTGGGACGCCCGGGGGCCCCAGCTGCTGGAATACAACTGCCGCTTCGGCGATCCCGAAACCCAGGTGCTCATGCAGCTCCTGGACGAGGACCTGGCCCCCCTCCTGCTTCGCGTGGCCCGGGGGGAGCTCCGCCAGGACCGCGTGAAGATCAAGGATCACTGCGCCATCGCGGTGGTGCTGGCCGCCGAGGGCTACCCCGAGGGGGCCAAGAAGGGGGTGCCCATCGAGGTCCGGGACTCCGGCGCCACCCTCATCCACGCGGGCACCCGCAAGGTGGACGGCCGCTGGGTCACCAACGGCGGGCGCGTCCTGAACCTGGCCACCTCGGCCCCCACGCTGGCGGAGGCCCGGGCCCGGGTGGAGGCTGCCCTTCCCTCGGTCTCCTGGCCGGGCATGCAGGTGCGCCGGGACATCGGCCTCCGCGCCCTCCACCACGCCGCCGCCGGGAAGACGGTCCAGGACGCCTGGTAGGCCTTCAGCCCCTCACCTTCGCGATGTGCAGCAGCATGGAATGGAAGTCCAGGCCCGCGCGGCGGCCGGCCTCGCGGTTGACCTCCATCCAGATCTTGTTATCGGTCTTGAAGAGGTTGACGATGACGCCCTCCTGGGAAAAGCCCTCGCTGTCGCCGATGGTGAGCACCGGCTTGTCCCGCACCTTGTCGAGGATCTCCTTCAAGTGCCCCTTTTCGGAGGCGCTGATGAAGAGGATGTCTCCCTTGTCCGCGTCCTGGGTCTTGCGCGAGTAGAGGATCTTGGTGTCGCGGCCCTGCCTGGACTTGCCGGCCAGGGCCGCGTCCAGGGCCCCTTCGAAGGGGTGCTCCCCCACCACCACCAGGGTCAGGCTCGGGGAGGGAGCCTGGCCGGGGGGGGCGGGCCAGCGCACGAAGGTGAGGAGGTTGTAGATCAGCTGGGCCTTGAGCTCGGGCTCCGGGATCCCCTGGGCTCGGAGCCCGCAAAGGGCGCCGAGGAGCAGGAGGGCGAGGGGCCTGAAACAGGGAAGCAAGGGCGGTCCGCGTCGGGGGTCCGGCTAGAAGCGGACGCTGTAGGTGAGGAGCAGGTTGCGTTCCTCCTTCAGGACGTCGTAGTACTTGTCCGGATCGTGGGTGGGCGCGTAGTGCCGGTGGTCCATGAGGTTGAAGGCGCTGAAGGCCAGGGTGGAGGCGTAGCGGGTGGGCAGGTGCCAGCGGAAGGTGAGGTCCACGATGCCGTAGCCTCCCTTGTTGTCCCGGGCCCGCAGATCGGGGTAGTCGACGATGGCGGTGTGGTAGGTCTCCACGATCACCCCCTTGCCGGGGTCGTAGGCGAAGCCGGGATTCCGGCGCCCCACCACGTTTCCCGAGGCGAAGAGGGAGAAGGAGGGGCCCCGGAGGCCGAAGCCGACGTTGCCCGTGTGGGGGGCCACGCTGGCGATGTCCACCTTGCCCAGGGGCGTGTCGTCGTAGGCGTGGATCAGGTGCCCGTAGTTGGCGAAGAGGGAGAGGGAGCGCACGGGGCCCCAGGCCACGGGGATCTCGCTGGTGGACTCCAGCTCCAAGCCCGCGATGCGGCGGGGGATGCCGCTGTTCTGCCAGGGGCCGTCGCTGATGGTGACGTGGGTGTCCGTGTAGCGGCTGGCGAAGGCCGTGACCCGGAGGAAGGAATTCGTCCCCACCTGCTGTCCCAGGCTGGCTTCCAGGGTCCGGGCCACTTCGGGCTTGAGGTCGGGATTGCCGTTCTGGAACTGGGAGAGGCCCGAGCGGACCACGTAGAGCTGGCGGAAGGTGGGGGGCCTGAAGGCCTCCCCGTAGAGGAACTTGAGGGTGGTGGTCGGGGCCAGGCCCAGCACCAGGGCGAGGCGGGGGGACACCTGGCCGCCGAAGCCCTCGAAGTGGTCGTAGCGGGCCCCGAGGGTGAGGCGCACCTTCTCGTCCGCGAAGGGCAGCTCCCCCTGGGCGAAGCCGGCGTAGTTGGTGGTCCTCGCGCTGTTGCGGCCGGGGCCCTCCCCGTTCTGGGTCAGCCAGGAGTTGAAGAAGTGGGGCGTGGCGGTCCCGGGGTCCCACTCCTCCTCGGAGTAGGTGGCCTTGTTCCGCTCGGCGTTGACCCCGAACAGGAACTGGCTGCCGCCCCCGGGCTGGTAGCTGGCCAGGCCGTCGATGCCGAAGACCATGCCCTGCTTGTTCTGCTCCTTGACCTGCTTGATGCTCTGGTCCGGGTTCCGGACCACCTCGTAGAAGTAGATCTTGGTGTTGTCGAAGTAGAGCTTGGAGTCGAAGTGGAAGGGCCCCCGACCGGAGGCGTAGCCCACGGAGCCCAGGGAGTAGACGTAGTTGGCGTCCCGGCGGGCGTTCACGGGGTGCATGGGGTAGCGGTAGTCGAAGTCCCCGTTCACGAAGCTGAAGGTCAGCTCCTTGCTCAGGTGGCCGTTCAGCTTGAGGGTGTGGGCGGCCCGGGCGTTGGTGTTGTCCGTGGGGGCCCCGACGAGGCCCCGGTCCGACAGGTAGCCGTCGGTCTTGAAGGCGCTGGCGGCGTAGACCAGGCCCAGGTCCTCGTCCCCCTTGCCGCCCCGGAAGCCCACCCGGGCCGTGCCCTGGTTGCCGCCGCCGGCGCTGAACTCCAGGTCCTTGACGTTCTTCTTCGAGTAGATGTTGATGACGCCGCCGTAGGCGTTGCCCCCGAAGAGGGCCGAGCCGGGCCCGCGGATCACCTCGACGCGCTCGATGTTCTGCAGGTCGATGCGCTCGTCCGGGGCCCACTCGCTGAGGGTGGCGTCCCGCTTGGGTACGCCGTCGAAGAGGAGCAGGACCCGCTCGTTGTAGGTGGTGGTGACCCCGCGGATCCAGACCATGAGCACGTTGGCGCGGTTGTCGGCGATCTGGACCCCGGGGATGCGCTTGAGGAGGTCCGCCAGGGTGCGGGCCCCGGACTCCTCGATCTCCCGGGCGGTGATGGTGGTGACGATGCCGGGCGCGTCCTGCAGGCGCCGGGCGGTCTTGGTGGTGGACTGGACCTCCGCCTTCTGGAGCATGAGGAGCCGGGCCAGGGCGTCCTCCTCCTCGTCTCGAGCGGGGCCCTGGGCGTGGGCGGCCAGGCTCCCCAGCCCGGCGAGGGCGATGAACATGCGCCGTTCCATGGGCTCTCCCTTGGATGGATGGGCTTCGGCCCATCGGGTTGATGGCACGAAGGAGCTGGGGATGATCGGCCCCGGAGCGGCCCTAGGGTCGCCCCCCGCCTCATCGGTTCGGCCCCCACGAATTTCAAATTGGCTACGGGACCGCCGGCGCCCCGCTCTCCACCCGAGTGACCAGGTCTCCCTGGACCAGCTGCTCGACGGTGAGGGTCTTGGCGTCCAGCTCCAGCTCCGGGCGGGCCTCGTCGTGGGGCAGGAGGCCGATCCAGCGGTTGCGGCCCCTGCGCTTGGCCTCGTAGAGGCACTGGTCCGCCAGGCCCACCACCTGCTCCCAGGCGAAGAAGCCCGGGTCCCGCAGCAGCAGGGGGAAGCAGGCGAAGCCGATGGAGCAGGTGCGGTGGATGGCCCCCCCCAGGCCGGTGCTGAAGCCCTGGGCCTCCACGCTGGCGCGGATGCGTTCGGCGAGGGTGGGGACCTCCTCGGCCCGGGTGTCCCGGGCCACCACCAGGAATTCCTCCCCGCCCCAGCGCACGATGCGGTCCGTTTCGCGCACGCAGGCCCGCAGGACGTCCGCGAACTGCTGGAGGACGCGGTCGCCGGCCTGGTGGCCGTAGGTGTCGTTCACGGCCTTGAAGAGGTCCAGGTCCACCATGAGGAAGGCCATGTCCCGGTTGGCCGTGGGGACCACGGGCCCCCCCAGGTTCTCGGCGGAATAGCGCCGGAAGAGCCGCATCATGTCGTCCGGCAGGATCTCCATGAGGGCCCGGCGGTTGCTGACCCCCGTCAGGGGATCCGTCATGGTCTGGGCGTGGAGGGCCAGGTTGGCGAATTCCAGGGCCTGGGTGCGGTCCGCCACCAGGGCCTCCAGGGCCCGGTTGCGCTCCTCCAGGAAGCGGGTCCGGACGTGCAGGCTCCAGCGCACCAGCAGGAGGAGGGCCAGGGCGTAAAGGGCGTAGGCCCAGGGCTGCTTCCAAGGGGGGGTGGCCACCCGGAAGGGGAGCTCCAGGGGGCCCGTGATCCGCCCCTGGTAGTCCTGGGCCCAGAGGCGGAAGAGGTAGGCCCCGGGGCCCAGGCCGGTGAATTCCCGCTCCGCCTCCGAGCGCCACTCCGTGGGCTCCGCCTCCAGTCCCTCCAGCTGGGAGCGGTAGCGGATGTCCTCGCGGCGGTGGAAGGAGCCCAGGTTGAAGCCGAAGGTGAGGGAGCGGTGCCCGTGGCCGATCTCCAGGCCGGCCTTGGGGTCCAGGGGCTGGGAGCCCGCCTGGATCCGCTCCAGGACCGGCATGGGGGTGCGGGAGGGGGGGTGCTCCACCTCCGGATCCAGGATGCCGATGCCCCGGGAGGTGCCCACCCAGATGCGCCCCCGGGAGTCCAGGTAGGAAGCGCCGAAATTGAGGGCCAGGGAGGGCAGGCCATCCCCCTGGGTGAAGGTCTGCGCGTTGCCGGGGCGGCCGTCGGGGCCCACCAGCTCCAGGCGCACGACCCCCCCCGCGGTCATCAGGTAGAGGCGGCCCGCCCGGTCCCATTCCAGGCGGAAGAGGGTCTGGCTGCGCAGGGAGGGGAGGTTCTGGGCGTTGAAGATCTCCCAGGGGCTCCCGGCGGCGTCCATGTCCCGGCGGGCCAGTCCCCCCCCCAGGGTGCCCGCCCAGATCCAGCGCCGGCCGTCGGGGCTGCGGGACTCCGCCAGGCAGGACACCGAAAGGTTGGGCAGGCCCGAGCCCTCGCCCCAGGTGGTCCAGCGGCCCCCCTTCCAGCGGGCCACCCCCCCGCCCCGGAAGGCGGCCCAGAGGCTCCGGTCCCCCGGGGCGAAGTGCAGGGCCGACACATAGGGATGGGGCAGGCCCTCCCTCGGGGTCAGGAAGCGCCACCGGCCCCCGGCGAGGAGGCCGAGCCCCCCGTCGAAACTCGCGAAGAGGGCCGGGCCTCCCCCCTCGTCCGTGCCCGTCTCCAGGCTCGTCGCCTGGATGGGGGGGAGGTCCGCCGCCGGGATCCAGCGCCCCCCCCGGCGCACGGCCACCCCCCTCAGGGTCGCGGCCCAGATCTCCCCCCGGCCGCCGAAGAGGGCCAGGCCGTTGATGTAGCTGCTGGGGAGGCCCTGGGCCTGATCCTCCACCGTCACCTTCCCGG
>CAYSXG010000228.1:0-5552 GCA_964434895.1 uncultured Solibacteraceae bacterium
GTGTGACGCTGGCGGAATTGGATTGTGCCGGTCGGCTGGACATTGCCATGGGGGAACACCGGGGGCTGCACCGCTTCGCGCTGAACAATGGTGACGGGACCTTCTCCGCCTTTGCCCCGAATACCGGGAACTCCTTGGTCTGGTCCCAGCTTCCCGCGGATTTCAACAACGACGGCCGGTCGGATTTCGTCTTCATCATGGATTCCGCGGATTTCCCGGTTCTGCGCAACGACGGTGCACGGCAGTTCACGCCGGTGCCGGTGGACTCCGCCTTTCCGAACGCCACCAATGCCATGGCCTGGGCGGACTGGAACGGGGATGGTCTCCCGGACTTTGCGCGGGAGGGATTTGCCGGGCGGGCGCTCCACCAGAATGTGGGGGGGGGCTATCAGGACGTGAGTCCCATGCTGGACGCCCTTCTGGCGAACAAGAAGGGACAGGCCTCCCTTTTCCTGGCGGACCTCGACGGGGACGGATGGCCGGACTGGTTGGGGCAACCCACCAGCGCCGTGGACCTTCACGATATCTTTGATGCGAATACGACTCATAAGACCCAAGTGCTCTTCAACAAGGCCAAGGTGGGCGTGGAGGCGGGTTTTCGCGCTCCCGGCAGCACGGGGTTAGAGGGTTGTCCCGGACCGGGCCTGGCCCTCGGGGATTTCGATAACGACGGGCGCCTGGACGTGCTGGGGGTGGGGTCCTCCCCCGCGGCCCCCCGGGACCATTTCCGCGTTCGTCTTTACCACAACAATGGGGACGGCACCTTCAGTGATGTCACGGCCGGCTCCGGCCTTCCGACGGAGGATGTCCAAGGCAACGGCTACTTGCTGATCTACCTTCAGGCTGCCTTCGTCGACATCGATAACGACGGCCTGCTGGACATCTTCTGGTGCGAACCCACCCGCAATCGCCTTTTCAAGAATCTGGGCGGTGGGAAATTCCAGGAGATCACCGATGCGGCGGGGCTCGGTGGGGACCAGGACCTGGGCCGTCCCGCGCGCCTCTTCGTGGGCGACTACAACAACGACGGTGCCATGGACATCCTCACCATGCGGGCGGCCTCCTATGATCCCCATGTGGACACGAGCTACCGGCTCTTCCGAAACGACCTCGGACCCTCGAATTGGCTCAAAGTGAAGCTTCAAGGTTCGATCCTGAAGAACGCGATCGGGAGCAGGATCTACGTGTATGCCTCGGGCCACCTCGGGGATGCGGCCTTTCTCAAGGGCTACCGGGAAGTGCTCCTTTCAACCACCCACCGTTCACCCCTGGAACAGCACTTCGGCCTGGGTTCTGCGTCGAGTGTCGACGTGCGCGTCGTGTTCTGGCCCTCGAAAAAGCAGCTGGACTTGCCCGGAATCGCGTCGGGTCAACGGATCGTTGTATCGGAAAAACCATAAGGGACAGGTCGGGCGCCCGCCGAGGGTGGCCCTGGATCGCCGGCCCGACGACGGGCGGCGCATCCTTGGGACCAAGCGGGCGAAGGGCGTGAGTAGCGGGCAGGTCGTGGATCAACCGTGCCCGCGAATCCTGGGATTCGGGAGCGGTTATGAGCAGGTTGAGGGATGGACTATTTCGCAGGACGGCCCTCGAACACTACCTGCAAGGGGAATCGGCGGCCGGGCCCTTGAAGGCCTCGCCGCCATGGACCTGGGCCCTGTTCTGGACGATGGGCGTGGGCCTCCTGGCGACCGTAGGGCTGGGGCACTTCGGCTCCGTGGAGGTGACCGGATGGGCTCGTGGAATCCTGCTTCCGCAGCGGGGTATCCAGACGCTCAACACCTCCGTAGCCGGAACGGTGGCTGCCGTGACGGCCGCTTCGGGTCAGGACGTGAAGGCAGGTCAACCCATCCTGAACCTGGATTCAGCCCCGCTACAATCCCAGCTGCTCGAAGCGGATCGGCAGCTCTCCCTGCTGAAATCCGACCATCAGGTCTGCCTCCTGCATCAGGATCAGTATCGCATGGAGGAGGAGGTGGCCCTGCGCTCCCGCCTGACTCTTCTGGGAGACCAGGAGGCCAGCCAGCGGGAATCCATGGAGGTCTATGCACGGAAGCTGAAGGCGCACCAGGAGCTGGAAAGGGTCGAGCTGGAAAGCCGCATGGGTGTGGAGGATGCGCGGGAAGCGCTTGCCCAGGCTAGGCGGCAGTGGCTGCTCTCCCGCCAGGGCGTGGTGCAGGCCCGCCAGGAGATGGCCGCGCTTAAGGGAAGATGGGAGGACGAGCTGTGGCGGAAGGAGCAGGAGCTCCGGTTGGCCCAGGCACGGCGGGAGGCCCTTCAGGTCTCATTGGCACAAACCCAGATGAAGGCCTCCCATGACGGGACCCTGGAATCGGTCCTTGTGAAGGTCGGGGATGTGCTCACGCCTGGTCAGGTCGTGGGGCGCATCGTGCCCAAGGGGAGTCCCCTGAGGGTCGTCGCTTTCCTGCCCGAGAAGGATCGGGCCTTCGTGAAGGTGGGCGATCTCGCCCGGTTGGAACTGGACCAGCATTCTTTTGGGGAATTTGGGACCCTGCAGGCGAAGGTCGTTCGGATCGCGACGGACCTGGCCTCGCTGCCCGAGGCCCAGGAGGCTCTGGGCGAAGCCTGGAAGCTGGACGGCGCCGCGTACCGGGTGGAACTGGACCTGGTGGCCGGCGGGAGGTCCGGCCTTCAGTTGCGCACGGGGATGCTCGTGAATGTGCGCCTTACGCTTCGCAAACAGCCTCCCTTTTCCCTGCTCGTCGAACCCCTGCGCCGTTGGCTCGGCTGATGCGCCGGCCCCGCCGTTGGAAGCGGAAGCCCCGGGTCCCCTTCGTCCCCCAGATGGGGACCGTGGAGTGCGGGGCGGCCTCCCTGGCCATGGTGCTGGGGTTCCACGGTCACCACGCGGCCCTGGCGGACGTGCGGCAGGCCTGCGGGGTCTCCCGGGATGACGCCAGCGCCCTATCCATTTTGAGGGCCGCACGGGTGTACGGCCTTGACGCGCAGGCCGTGAAGGTGGAGATGCAGAATCTGGAGGAGATCCCTTTGCCGGCGATCCTGCATTGGGACTTCAGCCACTTCCTGGTGCTGGAACGACTCGGCCAGGCGACTGCCGTTCTCGTGGACCCCGCCCATGGGAGACGGCGCACGCATCTCGACGAGGTCCGGAAACGGTTCACGGGCGTATCCCTCGTGTTTCTACCTGCCCCAGTTCACCCAGATCTATGCCGGGTCCATCCTGGACAATCTGCGCTTCCTTTCAGGTGGAGGCGTGGATTACGACTGCCTCATGGAGGCCGCGGAGGCGACGGGCCTCGACGACCTCGTGGGCGCACTGCCCATGGGCTACGACACGCTCCTGGCCCAGGGGGGAGCCAACCTCTCCGGGGGCCAACGGCAGTTGGTGGCCCTCACGGCCGTCATGGCCTCCGACCGCCGTCTGGTCCTGTTGGACGAGGCCATGGCCAACCTGGATTGGGTGAGCCGCGCCTGGCTGCACGGCAGCCCATGGTTCCGCGACAAGACCGTCATCTACGCCAGCCACGACGCCGGCCCGACCTAAGCCGCATGGAGGATTCATGCCCCTGTCCCCTACGTTCCTTCCCAGTGCCCCCATCTCGGCGGACTGGACCCCTATTCTTGAAGGCGAATTGGCGATAAGGGCCGAAGCGGCTTTGGAAGCCATCACGCAGGCGCTGCCGAAGCGCTTTTACGATCGCAGCCTTTCGAGCGGGTCGGCGGGGGCGGCCCTTTACTATGCCTACCTGGCCCTCAGCGGACGGGGCGACATGAACCAGGCCTTGGCCCACCTGCACGACGCCGCTGCCTCCCTCGGTGGGGGCAGGCACTCGCCCTCCCTTTATGGCGGGTTTACCGGTATCGCGTGGGCCGTGGGGCATGTGCGACGCCTCCTTCCGGAAAGCCCCGAAGAGGATCTGAACGAAGCGATCGACGAGGCTCTCCTGGATTTCGTTGGACGGAGCCCTTGGCGTTTGGATTACGACCTGGTTTCCGGCCTCGTGGGCTACGGTCTTTACGCCTTGGATCGCCTGGAACGTCCCACGGGCTTCCGGATCCTGCGGCAGGTCATCACCCGCCTGGACGAAACGAAGACGCGAATGCTGGATGGCCTTGCCTGGCGGACCGCGCCGGTTCTCCTTCCGGAGTGGCAGCGGGAGATGGACCCGGATGGCTACTACAACCTGGGGCTGGCCCACGGAAATCCGGCCGTGATCGCCCTCCTGGCCCAGGCTTGTCAGGCAGGTGTTCCGGAGGCCCTTCCCCTGCTAGAGGGGGCGGTTTCCTGGCTCTTGGCCCAGCAGTTGCCGGAAGGGGCGGGGTGCTGCTTCCGAACCACCGTTCCCGTGGGCCCTGGCAGGCAGGACCCCAACCCCTCTCGCATTGCCTGGTGCTACGGCGATCTTGGCCTGGGCGTGGCCCTGCTGTGGGCGGCCCGGATCGTGGGGCGGGACGATTGGGAGCGGTCGGCCCTGGCGGTCCTGCGGGCCTGC
This sequence comes from uncultured Solibacteraceae bacterium, assembly GCA_964434895.1. Classification (GTDB taxonomy): domain Bacteria; phylum Acidobacteriota; class Holophagae; order Holophagales; family Holophagaceae; genus CAYSXG01. The sequence goes on from CAYSXG010000228.1 coordinate 4,476, forward strand.
GCCGGGCGCGGCGTGGTTGGCGCAGGAGTCCGGGACGCGGGTCTCTGCCACGGGGCCGCCGGAAACGCCCACCTGTTCAACCGAGTCTGGCAAGCCACGGGGGAGGAGGCGCTGCGGCGGGCTTCCCTCCTGTGGTTCGAACGCGCTCTTGCGCTGAGGAAGGAAGGCTGGGGTCTGGCGGGCTCCCGGGCCTTCATGCCTAGCTTAAATGGGGAGGACACCCGCCCTTGGGTGGACCATCCGGGCCTTCTGGAAGGTTGCGCGGGGATCGGCCTCGCCCTGCTCGCCGCCCTGGCCCCCCAGAGGCCGGACTGGGATCGCTTCCTGATGGTGTGCCTCCCGCCTCGAGGCGTGCTCGGCGCCTGATCTCGGGCGGCGGCAAGCACCTACTTCACCGCGTGGATCGGAGGGGCTCGCTTTCTTCGAGGTGAAATCGTTGAGGCGGGTCGCGCGGTTCTGCCTAGGTCGGGAGGGCCGCTCCGCGCCGTCCTCGGGCTAGCTTGGACGCGTACAGACGCCACAGGAAATCGTAGATCACCAGCTCCTGGGCGTGATGCGCGCTTCGCAGGTGGCGGTTGACGTGCATGTGCAGGAAGCTCGTCGCCAGATCCCTCAGGTCCACAAGGTCCTCGGCGGCCAGATCCCTTAACGATTCCGTTACGGGCCGCAGTTTTCGGGACCGCTCCTGCAGGATGGCCAGTCCTTGCGTCAGCCCGCCCTGTCCTTCGTGGGCGTCGAGCATCGCTTCCAGGGGCTTCCTGTCCCGGCGGAAGCGGTTGCCCAGCTGGTGCTCGAGGGGGCCCTCGGCCCGGAACTCCCGAAGGAAGCCCTGCCGCAACTCGGCCGTCAGGTCGGCCTTGGATTCCAGGCAAAGCCCAAGGTCTTCGAGCAGCAGGCCCATGCCCCGCAGGCAGAGGCGCCAGCGGGCATCGGCAGCCGACTCCCCGGAGTAGTTTTCGAGGATGTTCAGGACGGCCTCGCTGTCCGCATGGAATAGGGCCTCGGCTAGGGTCATCCCGGCATCCCCCCCGTAGTGTTCCAATTCCCGGCAATAGTCATCCAAGGCCAACTTGATGG
>CAYSXG010000229.1:0-5521 GCA_964434895.1 uncultured Solibacteraceae bacterium
ACTGCGCCACCCTCGCGGTGCATCCGGACTACCAGAAGTCCAAGGTGAACTCCCTCCTGATCCGCGCCACCGTGGCCAAGCTCGTCCAGGAGGGCATGGAGGAGTGCAGCTTCCTGGTGGAGCCCGATAACCACGACGCCCGCAGCGTCCACGAGACCCTCGGCGCCCGGGTGGTGGAGGAGCGCAGGGACTTCTACCGCCCCGGGGACGTGCGCCTCGTGTCGGTCATCCAGCAAGAGGACATGGACCGCCTGCGCCACAAGTACGCCCGGCTGCGGTTGGTGTCGTGAATTCCGGCGTCGATTCCGCCCTCGGAGCCCTGCCTTCGGCGCCTCCGGCGCGGACGGCGACCTCCCTGCTGCGCTGGGTCCGGGCCCTGGGCACCACGGCGGGGGTCATCCCCCCCGCGGCCCTGGTCCGGGATCCCCTGCCGCTCCTCTCCTGGTGGAGCCGCGCCATGCTGCGGGCCCTGGCCATCGAGGCCGTGTGGGAGCAGGAACCCCCGGAGGCGGTGCTCTGGGTGGCCAACCACCTCAGTTGGGTGGATCCCCTGGTGCTGATGGCCAAGCGGCCCATGAGCACCATCGCCAAGGCGGAGGTGGCCTCCTATCCCTTCGTCGGCTCCGCGGCGAAGCGGGCGGGCCTGCACTTCGTCCAGCGGGATGACCCGAACAGCCGCGCCTCGGCCCTGGTTTCCTTCTGGCAGGACCTGGGCACCGGGAGGCCCATGCTCCTCTTCCCCGAGGGGACCACCACCCGCGGGGAATCCCTCGCCCCCTTCTATCGGGGGGGCATCCTGGCGGCCCACCACCTCGGCATCCCGACGCTGCCGATCCGCCTCTCCTGCGCCCAGGCCCACTATCCCTGGGTGGAGGAGGACGAGCTGCTGCCCCACCTCGACGCCCTGACGCGGGTGGCCCGCACGCGGGTGCGCCTGCGCCCGGGCCCCGTCCTGCACCCCTCGGACTTCCCGGATCCCGAGGCCTGGATCGAAGCCCTCCAAACCCACCTTCAGCCCTGAGGCCGACCATGCACAACGCGTTGATGGACGCCAATTCCCAGCAGATGGAGAACCTGCTGTACCCCCTGCGCAGCGGCCTCAGCACCTTCCTCGGCCTGCCCCTCGTGCTGGAACCCTCGCAGGTGCCGGGGGTGGTGCTGGGGGCCCCCTTCGACGGGGGCGTGCTCAACCGCGCCGGCGCCCGCATGGGCCCCTGGGCCCTGCGGCACGCCAGCCTGGGCCTCGGGCGCCTGGCCATGCCCCTGCGTTTGCAGGGGGAGGACCGCCCCACCCAGACCCACGTCGCCGCCGGCTGGGTGGACGGGGGGAACATCCCCACGCGCCCCCTCAACCTGGAGGAGGCTCTGGGCGCCGCCGAAGCCCTCGTGCGGGCCTGGAACGCCCAGGGAGCTCGGACCCTGGTGCTCGGCGGGGACCACCTCATGACCCTCGGGGCCCTGCGGGCCCATCACGCCGTCCATGGCCCCCTGGGGCTCCTGCACCTGGACGCCCACCCGGACGCCGGGGAGGCCTCCCTCTGGGGGGGGGCCAAGCACCACGGCACCTGGCTGGGCCAGGCCCTGGAGGAGGGGCTGGTGGACCCCCGGCGCGCCGTGATCGCCGGGCTGCGGGCCCCCCGGTGGGACGAGGCGGAGCTGGGGCACCTGATGGAGCTGGGCGTGCGGCTCTGGACCCCCTGGGACCTCCGGGACGCCCGCCTCACCTCCCAGCTCCAGGGGGACATCGCCCGGGTGGGTCAGGGCCCGGCCTACGTGACCCTGGACCTGGACGTGCTGGACCCGGCCTTCTGTCCCGCGGTGGCGGAGCCCGTCCCCGGGGGCCTATCGGTCCACGAGGTGATCCACCTGCTCCAGCACCTGCGCCGCTGGCCCGCCCCCTGGGTGGGGGCCGACGTGATGGAACTGGCGGCCACCCTTCCCGGGGCCGAGGACTCGGCCCGGGCCGCGGCCCATCTGGCCCTGCACCTCCTGGCCGCGTCGGCCTGAGGGGACCCCATGCGCTTCGATTCCGCCCTCTGCGCCCTCGCCCACCACCTGGGCCAGCCCCCCACCTGGATGGACGTGGTGACCGGTTTCGATTACGGCTTCCTCACCCGGGCCGAAGTGCAGGCCTGGGCTCGGGCCCACGACCCGAATCCCCAGTTCCACCCCGCCTGCCACCGCCTGGCGATGATCGATCCCGAGGTGGAGAACTTCCAGAACGCCCTCTGGGACTCCTGCGTGGAGGCCCAGGGCAGCGTCTTCCGCATCGGGCAGACCCGGTGGCTGCAGTCCCAGGACCGGTGGCGCGTGGCCCTGATCCAGGAGGCCCTGGAGGGGGACCTCAGCCTCCACGCCCTCGCCATCGCCCTGGAGCGGATCTACGACGCCTTCGGGTGCCCGGACGACATGCTGCACCTCTGGCGCCGCAGGGCCCCCTGGGAGAAGGGGGTCCAGGCCGTGGACCTGCCGGCCCTCCAGGCCTTCCTCGCCCGCTGCCTGAAGGCCGCCGAGGTGGCCTAGAGGAACTCCAGCTGGCGCCGGAGGGCCGCGGGATCGATGGCGGCGAGGAGGGTCCAAGGGTTCGCGGCGCGAAAGCCGGGCCCGGCGGTCCTTCCGGGGCCTGGGACCCGGGCCGGAAAGTAGGGGATGTCCAGAGCCTCCAGGGCTTCCAGCTCCGCTGCGAGTTCGCTCCGATAGGCGCTCCCCGGCTCCTCCAGGCAGGCCCGCTGCAGGACTTCCAGTTCGAGGCTTCGGCCCAGGCCGTCCTGGAGGCGGTCCGGCCGGAGGCTGGCCTCCAGCACCCGGGCGTAGGTGCGGGTGGGCCGTAGGACCATGCGGGTGAGCAGGCCCTCGAAGGCGCCGAGGGGCCCCCGGGGGTCCAGCAGGGGGTCCCGATGGGCCAGGATCCACGCCCCCATCTCCCGGAAGCCGCGCCGGAGATCCGCTTCGTGGGACCCGAGGGGCACGTGGAGGTCCCCCCGCCGGGGTAGGTTCCCCGAAGGCTCCGGACGCCATTCCGCCTCCTCCAGGTCCATGGTGTCGGAATTGATGTCGCGAAAGCGCTGGACCCGCCGGGAGGGCCCCGGGGAACCCAAGCCGCTGAGGTCCTCCGCCGCCGGGTCCTTGGAAAGGGGCAGGAGGCCCGTGCGGTGCACCGAGCCGGCTCCCTCCGTCGGGGGTTCCAGGACGCGGGGGTGCAGGAGGGTCTCCAGATCCACCAGCACCGGGTGCTCCCCTTCGGCGAGAAGGTTTTCGTGATGGCCGTCGGTGCCATCGAGAAGCCAGTAGAGGGCCAGGAGCATGCCGGCCCGGGCGTAGTAGCGGGGGGCGCGCTCCCCCTCCCCCAGGGACCGGGGCCTGATTCGCTCCGCCCATCCGTAGCCGCCCCCGCGATCCCGGCGGGCCAGGATCTTCGGGGCCCGGAGATCCAGGGGAGGGCGGCGGGCGTTGATCCACTCCAGGAGGCCCGAAAAGGCCGCCTCCGGGCCCAGGTCCTTGGGCTTGTAGACCACCGAGCAGCCGGAGCCGAAGGCGAGGGCGTGGACGGTCCGCCCACCGCGATGGGGATCCGAAAGGTCCGCCTCCAGGGAGGTCACGGGACCCAGCTCGGCCCCCCCGTGGAAGGCCCGGGCCAGCTCTTCCCGATCGCGATGGAGGCGGCGCAGGAATTCCGCCGTGGCTCCCACCCAGTGCAGGGAGGCGGTGGCCAGCAGGCGGGCCAGGACCGGGTAGCGCTCGAAGAAGCTCCGCAGGCCGGGCCCCTTCATTTCCCGGAGGAAGGAGGCGTAGTGCCCCCTCATGTGGGGGTCGAGGGGAGCTCCGTCCGCATCGGACAGGGGGCAGAGGCGCAGGGCGCGGTGGATGTGGAATTCCAGGAAGAGGGTCCGCCCCGCCAGGCGCCCCAGGCGCCGCAGCAGGGCCTCCTGCAGGGAGCGGTGGGCCCCCTCCGAAAGTCCCTCCCGGGCCCGGCGTGGAACCCGTCGGAGCCGCCGGGCCGCCCGGGACACGAAGGGCCCCAGGAGCTCCTGGAAGGGCACGGGCTCCTCGGGCCGCGGCCAGCCCCCGGCCTCGCCGAGGGCCTCGCCGAGGAAGCGGGCCCAGGCAGGGAGGGGCGCCTCCGGAGGCCTTCGGGGATCGCCGAGGAGCCTCGGAAGATCGGCCTCGGAGAGCCCGTCCAGGGCCAGCCTTCGGCGGAAGCGGTCCTCGTCCCCGGCGGCCGCGCGGCTCTTCCAGAGGGCGAGGTAGGCCTCGGTCCGGGCCGGGTCCGGTCGGCCCTCCAGGGCCAGGCGCTCCCCCAGGGGCGCGGCCCTCTCCGCCAGGCTCCGGAGCCAGGCCTCCTCCGGCGCCACTAGGTCTTCCGGCGCACGTGGACCACCTTCTCGACCTCGGCGTGGACGACGCCTTGGGCGTCCACCAGGGAGACCAGGTAGGTGCGATCCACCTTGGGCTCGGCTTCCAGGAGGCGGCGGATCTCCACCACTTCCTCCTCCGCGAGGAAGAAGCGGGCGCTGAGGGGGGTGCGGCCGGGCCGGAGGAAGCGCACCCGGGCGGACTTGTCCCACACGACGTAGCCGGGGCCCAGGACTTGGAGGAGCATGAGCATGTAGAAGGGGTCCACGGCGCCGTAGAGGCTGCCGCCGAAGATGGTCCCCACGTAGTTGCGCGTGCGCCAGGAGAGGGGCAGCCTCACCCGCACCTCCCGCCAGTCGGAGGCGATGTAGGTCACGCGGCCCCCCGTGCCCCGGTAGCAGGGCCAGAGGTTGAAGAGCCAGCGGGAGGCGCGGGAGCGGAGGGATTCGGGCATGGGTTAGGGCACCGGCGAGGGCTCCCCGGGGGGCGCCAATCGGACTAGAACCGCACCGTCACGTTCTCCCCGTCGTTCACCCGCACGCTGTCCACGAAGCGCACCATGCGGCTCTGGTAGGTGAGGACCAGGCTGGAGGTGCGGGTGCCGTGGCCGAAGTAGCGCACGCCCTCCAGGAGGTTGCCGCCGGTGACGCCGGAGGCGGCGAAGACGATGTTCGTGCCTGGGCAGAGGTCGTCGGTGAAGTAGACCTTGTCGAAGTCCACGCCCATGGCCTCGGCCTTCTCGCGGCTGGCGGTGTTGGTGTCCACCTTGAGGCGGCCCTGGATCTCGCCGTTGAGGCACTTGAGGGCCGCGGCGGACAGCACGCCCTCGGGCGCGCCGCCGATGCCCATGACGGCGTGGATGCCGGTGCCGGAGACGGCGGCGCTGATGGCAGCGCTGAGGTCGCCGTCGCCGATGAGCTGGATGCGGGCCCCGGCCTCGCGGATCTCCTTGATGAGCTGCTCGTGGCGGGGGCGGTCCAGCACGGAGACGGTGATCTCGCCGACGGCGCGCTCGAGGCTCTTGGCGATGGCCGACAGGTTCTCCTTCACGGGGGCGTCCAGGCTCACCTTGCCCTTGGCGGCGGGCCCCACCACGAGCTTCTCCATGTACAGGTCCGGCGCGTGGAGCAGGCCGCCCTTCTCCGTGGCCGCCAGCACCGCGATGGCG
>CAYSXG010000230.1:0-5512 GCA_964434895.1 uncultured Solibacteraceae bacterium
GTGGTCTTTGCCACCCCCGCCAGGCGGCCCAGGAAGCTATCGGCAGGGGTTGCCGTGGCAGCTGAGGGCGGAGCTCCAGGGGCAGCCGCAGCCTGGGCGGTCGGGAGGGGATGGGCCGCCGGGGCGTGGGGACGGGCCCGGTGATGGCCCCCGACGTGGGGGCGGGTCGCGGCCTCCGGCCCGGACCCTTCGAAGGGGCCCGCCACCTGCTCCAGGAGGAGGGTCTTGAAGGCCAGGGCCTCCCCCGTCGATCCCGAGGGCGCGGGAGAGGCAGGGCTCCCGGAATCCGGGCTGGGGGCGGCGGGAAGGCAGGGGGGCAGGTGAAGGGGGGTCATGGGAGCGCCAGGCACCAGCAATCGGCGTGCCGCCGAATGGGCAGAAAGCTCATCCCAGCTCTTCGAAGTCCTCGCTCCGGGGCAATTCCCTCAGCAGCCGGGCCAGGGCCTCCGGGGGGGCCGTCAGCCTTCGGGCCTGGAGATCCAGCCAAGCGCCCGTGCTGGTCACCACCGCCGCCGGCGCCCCGTCCTCCCGGGTGAAGGGGTTGCGGAGGCGGAAGTGCTTGGCGTCGCCGCTGAGGCCCGCCAGCTGAAGGCCCACGTGGTAGGGCTCCAGCAGGCGCAGCTCCTTGAAGTAGGCCACCTCGTCCTTGAAGACCACGGGGCCCAGGCGCAGCCGTTCGAATTCGCGCATGGGGAAGCCCCCGGCCTCGAAGGTCATCATGCGCACGTCCGCGGCGGCGTCGAGGTAGGCGGTATTGGCCATGTGGCCGTTGGAATCGAGGTCGCCCCAGCGGACCTGGAAGCGGTGGAGGAGGGAATCGGGCATGGGCCTACCAGGGCAGGTCCAGGGCCTTGCAGATGAAGGCCACCAGGGGGGCCGCTCGGCGGCAGGCCCCGGCGAAGGCCTCCAGGAAGTCCGGCGCCAGCACCTGGGCGTCCGTGAACTCGGTGCCGATGTAGAAGTCCTTGAGCTTGAGGTCCTCGGCGAAGGGATGGGCGGGATCGAAGCCCTGGGGCACGCGCTTGAGGGCCTCCCCGCGGATCCTCGCCTCCTTGTCCTTGATGGCCTGCCAGGCCTTGGGCTTGTCCACGATGGCCTCGCGCATCCGGCGCAGGGAGGCGGGCTCCGGATGCCAGAGGCCGCCGCCGGCGAAGCAGGCCCCGGGCTCCAGGTGCAGGTAGAAGCCGGGGCCTTGGACCCCTTCGGCCCCGCAGGAACGGTGGGGGAAGTGGGCCGCGAGGTGGGTCTTGTAGGGGCTCTTGTCCTTGGAGAAGCGGGTGTCGCGGTAGATGCGGAACATGGAGCCCCCCGTGGGCCGGGGATCGGCCTCGAAGTGGGGGCTGAGGCCCTCCAAGGGGCCGCTGAAGGCGGCGACGAGGCGCAGCAGGGGGTCCCGGGCCTCGGTTTCGTAGCGGGCCTTGTGGGCCTGGAACCACTCCCGCTCGTTGTGGGCTTTCAGGTCCTTGAGGAAGCGGAAGAGCTCCTTCCCCAGGCCGGCCTCCGCCTCCGCGGACCCGCCGGACTTCCTGCCCTTACCCGCCCCCTGGCCCGCCATGGAACCTCCCGATGGAAATGGCCCCCAGGTTAAACCCGAAGGAGCGTGGATTCGCGGTTTCAAATGCCGCTTTCCGCCGAGGGCGGAAGCCCTCGGCGGAACGTGACGGAGTTCCTTGAGCTCCAGGGGGGAGGGCGCATGTTGACCCCCAGGGCTCCCGCGCCGGGGCCCTGCCCGGACCCCATGAGCCAGCCCTCCCGCTTCGCCCCCCCCACCCAGCTGGATGCCCTCCGCACCCTGCTGGCCTCCTATTCGGAAGGGGACCGCACCTTCCAGGCCCAGCTGCACAAAAGCCTGCAGACCCTCCGGCAGCAGGCCCTGCTGGAGCTGGGCTCGCGGCTGGCCCGCACCACGACGCCCCGGGGCCTGCGCAGCCTCATCCTGGAAGCCACGGCCACCTTCGATTGGCCCGAATGGGACGTGCACCTCATGCACATGCTCCAGCCCGAGGAGGACCTGGGCCTCTTCGACGAGGGCTGCGCGGCCCTCGGAGGCCTCTGCACCCCCCGGGCCCTGAAATGGCTCCAGCGCCTGAAGGAGCTGCGCCGGGACCCGGAGCGGCAGGCGGTCCTGGACCGGGAGATCGGCCTCTACCACGGCGAGCTGGGCCTGGAGGAGGCCCTCGCCTGCCTCGGGGCCGGCCAGGGGAACCCGGACCTGGCGCGCCTGGGGGCCCGCAGGCTGGCGGTCCTCCTGGATTCGGCGCAGCTGCCCCTGCTGATGGAGGCCTTCCACCAAGGGGACGCCCTCACCCGCCGCCTGGCCCTCTACCTGCTGGCCTACCTCACGGAGGCCGCCTCCGACGCCCTCCTGCTCTCCCTCTTCCAGGAACTCCGAAGCGAGCTCCTGGGCCCCCGCTCCGAAGGTCCCCTCGGGGCCCTGCCCCAGGACTCCCTGCGCGAGACCCTGGACGACGTCGCGGGCCTGCTGGCCGCCCGCGTCGAGGCGGGGAAACTGCCCCTGGAGGAGACCCTGCCCCGGCTGGAAGAAGCCTTCCAGGCCTCCGCGGGCGGCGAGGGCCTGCTCATCGCCTACCTCCGCCTCGTGTCCTGGGACGACAAGGCCCGGCTGGACCGCATCCTGGCGGATCCGGACATCCCTCGCCGGGCCCGGTCCGTGGAAATCCTGGGGGCCCGGGAGGAGGACCGCCTGGTGCCCTTCTTCCTCAGGGCCATGAACGATCCCCATCCGGACGTGGCCCAGCTGGCCGTGCGGCAGTTCGGCAAGCTGCCGTCGGGGGCCCCGGCCATGCTGAACCTCTTCCGCTCCGGCCACCTGGACCAGATGCGCCTGGCCATCCGCTTCTTCGGGCAGAACCGCATCCCCTCCGCCGCCAAGCCCCTCGTGGGGCTACTCTCCACCGACGCCCCGGACGAACTGCTGGTGGACGCCGTGAAGGCCCTGGGCGAGATCTGCGATCCCTCGGCCGCCAACGCCCTCCTCAACCTGCTCCACGACGGCAAGCCCCTGCTCCTCCAGGTGGCCCTGGCCGAGGCCCTGGGCCGCTTCCGCGCTCCCGCCGCCTCCCTGGGCCTCCTCAAGAAATCCGAGCACATCAAGGTCCCCCACGTGCTCGCCCTCTCCCTGGAAGGGGCCCTGTCGGCCTTCCCGGGCTTCGACCGCCCCTTCCCCGCCGAGCAGGCGACGGCCCTCGAGCACCTGGTGGAGCGCTGCTGCGACGCCCGGGAAGGGGACGGCCAGTGGATCCGGGCCGCCCTGGCCATGGAGGACCTCTACGTCTTCGACGCGGAGCTCTACCGCCGCCTCCGGGACCGCTTCTCGGACTTCCTGCTGAGCACCCGGCATCGGGGCGCGGCGGAGCGGGAGGCCGGGGACCGCGTGGCCGAGGCCCTCCGCAAGCTGCTCCAGCGGGCGGTGAACCTGGGCCTGCTGGAGGAGCGGGAGGCGGCGCTCCGGGCCCAGATGGAAGCCTTCCCCGCCGAGGGGCCGGGGCGCATGGAGGTGCTGACCCGCATGCAGGAGACCCTTTCGGCGCCGGGGCTCATCCTCGGCGAGGACCTCGCCCAGGCCCTGGTGGATTTCCTGAGGGCGGAACTGGCCCGCAAGGGCCCGGACCTCCCGGAAACCCTCTGCCTCTGCGACCTCGCGGGGAAGTCCGGCCAGGGGGCCCTGGTGGAGCCCCTGCGGGACCTGCACGCCCACGCCCCGGGGCCGGAGATCCGCGCCGGGGCCCGGGGAGCCCTCCTGGCCCTGGGCCTCGCCGAGAACGAGATCGAGCGCCGGGGTCCCATCGCCCAGATCCTGCTCTTCGAGCCCAACGCCTTCTACCGCAAGCGCCTGATGAGCGCCATGGAGGGCCGGGGCCCCAAGGTGGCCGCGGCCGCCACCCGGGTCGAAGCCGAAGCGGCGCTGGCGGCGGGCACCGTGGACCTGCTCATCACCGAAAGCCACGACGAGGCCGGGGACCTGGGGCCCTGGATCGAATCCGGATGGGAGCAGCGCCGCTACCGCTACACCCTGGTCTCCACGTCCAACCACGACCTGGGCACCCTGGCGGGCAAGCCCTGGGTCATCGGGAGGCTCTACAAGCCCTACCCCATGGACGAGCTGCTGAAGGCGCTGGAGGGCTGACAGCAGCTCGCCCAGGGCGGGCCAGGACGCTTCGGCCTGGAGGGCGGCCGGCGAAGGGATCAGAAGGGGTTCGAGAAGCGCGGATCGGCCAGGAAGGCCTGGTCCGTGAGGGTGGCCAGGAAGGCCTTGAGGGCGTCCTTCTCGGCCGGGCTCAGGTTGAGGCGCTGGGGCGGGGCCGTGGGGTTGCCCCCCACCCGCAGGCGGGGACTGAGGTCGGGGCTGTTCTGGACCCCCGAGTTGTAGTGCTCGATGACGGCCTCCAGGTCCGGCAGGCGGCCGTCGTGCATGTAGGGGCCCCGGACGGCGACGTTGCGCAGGGAGGGGGTCTTGAAGCGCCCGCCCCCGGCCCCCACGTCCGTGAGCACCGCGTCCAGCCCGTTGTTCTCGGGGTTCACGCCGATCTGGGCGGTGGTGGTGTGGCAGCCGTCGCAGTGGAGGCTGCGGCCGTTCTGGGGGGGCCCGCCGAAGAGCTGGAGGCCCTGCATCTCCTGGGGCGTGAAGACGGCCTGGAAGTTGGGCGCCCCCGGGGTCCCGGTGCTGAAGGCCAGGTCGTACTTGGCGTGGTAGGAGACCAGGGAGCGCACGAACTGGGCCAGGGCCCGGGAGATGCGGGTGGAGTTCACTTCCGAGGTGCCGAAGGCGGCCTTGAAGAGGGGCGGGTAGAAGGGCACCGCCGTCAGTTTCTTTTCGAGCTGGGTGAGGTCCATGCCCATCTCCACCGGGTTCTGGATGGGCTGGAGCACCTGGCTTTCCAGGGTCGGGGCCCGCTCGTCCCAGAAGAAGCGGCCCCGCTGGTAGAACTTGGCGTTGGTGAGGCCCGGGGCGTGACGGGTGCCCGTGGCCCCCTGGAAGCCGCGGCTGAAGCGGCTGGGGTCCGAGAAGCCGTGGGCCTGCTGGTGACAGGAGGAGCAGGACACCGTGTCGTTCACCGAGAGCCGCTTGTCGTAGAAGAGCACACGGCCCAGGGTGGCGCCGGTATTGGTGATGGGGTTGGAGAGGGGGGTGTTGTCCGCGGCGGCGGGGCTCCCGGTGGGCCCCGGGGCCCGGAAGTGGGCGGGCAGGGTGGTCACGGCGTAGCCCACGTAGTCGAGGGGGGTGGCGGGCAGCCGTGGGGCCGCCGCCTGGGCCACACCCACCGCGGCCTCCGCCGATCCGGCGGCGGTGGAAGAGGCCCCGGACCCTCCGCAGGAGACGAGCCCGGGCAGGAGCACGATGATTGGGGCCAAGCGACGCATGGGTCCTCCCTGGGAAGCCGGGCCGGCCTGGCCCGAAGCCCCAAGATGGGACCGGCCCCGGAGGGGGACCCCCCTCCATTCCCAACTGCCGGCGGGAGGGGCCAAAGTGCCGGAATCCGCAGCCCAAGGC
>CAYSXG010000231.1:0-5506 GCA_964434895.1 uncultured Solibacteraceae bacterium
TTTCGTGCTGAACCGCTCCCACGGGGCGGGCATCTGCGACCTCATCGGCGAACGGGGCCTGGACCTGACCAGCTGGGCCTACGCCCGGGTCGAAACCGTGCAGGACCGCATGCTCCCCAAGCTCAAGCAGGCGGGCTTCAACTGGCTGGCCTTCGGCATCGAGAGCGCCAACGCCAAGGTGCGCGACGACGTCCAGAAGGGCTTCGGCCAGGAGGACATCTTCCCGGTGCTGGAGAAGGTGCGGGCCGCCGGGATCCGGGTCATCGGGAACTACATCTTCGGCCTTCCGGAGGACGACCGCGACACCATGCGGGAGACCCTGGACCTCGCCAAGAAGCTGAACTGCGAGTTCGCCAACTTCTACAGCGCCATGGCCTATCCGGGCTCCCGGCTCTATGAGATGGCCGTGCAGGAGGGTTGGAAGCTGCCGGCGGGCTGGAGCGGCTTCTCCCAGCACGCGGTGGACACGCTGCCCCTGCCCACCCACCACCTGTCCGGTGGCGAGGTGCTCAAGTTCCGGGACGAGGCCTTCCTGGAGTACTACACGAACCCCGAGTACCTGCGGATGGTGGGGGCCACCTTCGGTCCCGAGACCCTGCGCCACATCCAGGACATGACGAGCCACACGCTGGAACGCACGGCCTACTGATCCCCACCCCCGGCGAAACGCCCCCGGAGTCCCCATGCCCAGCATCACCCTGCTCATTCCCACCCTCAACGAGATCGAGGGCATGCGGGAGATCATGCCCAGGATCGACCCCGCGTGGGTGGACCAGATCCTCATCCTCGACGGGGGCTCCAAGGACGGCACCGTGGAGTACGCCCGGGAGCACGGCTACGAGGTGTGGATCCAGACCCAGCCGGGGATCCGCCAGGCCTACGGGGAGGTCCTCCACCTCATCCGCGGCGAGATCCTCATCACCTTCAGCCCCGACGGCAACTCCATCCCCGAGCTCCTGCCGGACCTCATCGCCAAGATGAAGGAGGGCTACGACATGGTGATCGTGTCCCGCTACCTGGACGGGGCCAAGAGCGAGGACGACAGCCTCGTCACGGGCTTCGGCAACTGGCTCTTCACCCGCACGGTGAACCTGCTCCACGGGGGCCGCTATACGGACGCCATGGTGATCTACCGGGCCTACCGCACGGCCATGATCCGGGAGCTGGAACTGGACCAGGACAGGTGGCACCGCACGCCGGAGCGCCTCTTCTCCACCCGCATCAGCTGGGAGCCCCTGCTTTCGGCCCGGGCCGCCCGCCGCCGCCTGAAGGTCACGGAGATTCCCGGCAGCGAGCCCCCCCGCATCGGGGGCCAGGCCAAGCTCCAGGTCCTGCGCTGGGGCGCGGCCTACTACTTCCAGTTCATCCGGGACGTGTTCTGCTTCCGCTGAGCTTCAACGGAGCTCCAGCACCTTCGCGGGGCCTTCGGAAAAGAGCACCTTCTCGCTTCCCTCCAGGGCCTCCAGGTTGTCCATGAAGTCCAGGAAGTATTTGGCCTCGAAGGCGTAGACGGGCTGGTCGTCGCCGTGGAGGTGGCCGATCCAGGTCCGACGGTTGTAGAGGCAGATGCTCCGCTCGAAATCCACCACGGCCACGTGGTTCAGGCCCTGGGCCTTCAGGTAGGCCTTGAGGGCTCCGGGCCCCTGGAAGAAGGGCATGCCCGGGGGCAGGCTGCAGGCGCCGATGACGTCCACGCCGTGGACGGGGTTGCGCCGGAGATCCAGCAGCACCGGGTGGTCCAGCACCGAGAAGAGGGGGGCTCCCGGGGGCACCGCCGCCTGCAGGCGGCGGTAGTAGTCCACGAGGTCCGGGTTCCAGCGGGTGGGCTGGTGCCGGGCGAGGCGGCGCAGGTCCAGCTCCAGGCCGTCCAGGGCCGACCCCAGGTTGAAGAGGAGGAGGGCCCCGGCGCAGAGGCCGGCGGCCGCGCGCTCCCAGGCCCGCGCCCCCGCATCCATGAGGGGCAGGAGGGCGGCGACGAACATGGGCAGGAGCAGGGGGAAGGTGTAGCGCCACAGCTCCCGGTAGGGCGTGAAGTTGAACTTGGCCGCCGTGAGGAGGGCGGTGGCCAGGGCCGCCAGGCCGAAGGGCAGGGCCGCCCGCAAGCGGGCCCGGTCCCGGGCCAGCAGGAGCAGGGGCAGGGGAAGGAGGGCGAGGGTGGGCTCCCAGCCGAAGAAGTAGCCCCCCACCCAGGCCAGGGTCTTCGGGATGGAGAGGCCCCGGGAATAGAGCTCGTAGTCCGGGCGATGGGTGCCCCGCATGAAGGGGTAGACCAGGGACTTCGAGGAAAGGTACATCAGGAGCATCCAGGGCAGGAGGCCGAGCAGGGCGAGGCCCAGGGTTCCCAGGGCCCGGAGGGTGTGGCGCCGCAGGGATCCCCGCTCCTCCAGGGCCCGGCCGAGGGCCGCGAGGAGGACGGCGCCGAGGGCCGCGGGCCAGAAGTTGGCCCTCAGGGTGCACACCGCCGCCGCCACCAGGGCCGTCGGCATCGCCGCCTCCCGGGAGGCGAGGGTGCGGAAGAGGGTCAGGAGCAGCACCACCCCCGTCATGGCGCTCATGGCGTTGATGCGCGGCGTGGGCAGCAGCAGCAGGGCGACGATCAGCAGCAGGGCGGAGGCCTGTTCCTTGGGTTTGGAGGGCCTCAGGTGGCCCAGCAGGAGGCCCGCCAGGATCAGGGGGCAGAGGCCCGCCTCCAGGAGATGGACGTCCCCGCTCTGGCCCACCACCAGCACCTGGGCCTGAAGGAAGGCGTGGCCCCCGTAGGTGGCCAGGCGCCGGAGGCTGAAGGGGTCCAGGAAGGTGCCCGTCTGCAGCATCCGCTGGGGGAAGGCCAGGTAGGCCTGGAAGTCGTCGCAGGCATTGAAGTGGGCGTAACCGCCCACCGAGGCCCCGTACTGGAGCAGGGGGAGGGCCAGCAGCAGCGGGAGCCAAAGCCGGGCTCGCCGATCCAGGGGAAGGGCCGACGGCCTGCCCGACCCGCGGGCGTAGAGGCCGTAGCCCAGGCCTCCCAGCACCAGGGCCGCCACGACGGGGGTGCGCGACAGGTGGAAGAGGTTGAGCAGGCCCCCGAGGAAGACGGTGAGGGCCATGCCCCACCCGGCCAGGAGGCCCCAGTCCCGGGGCGCCTCGGCGGGTCCCGTGAACCGCTCCACCAGGCGCCCCCAGCCCACCCAGGAGGCCAGGAGGAGGAGGCCCCAGGCCAGCACGCCGAAATAGGAATCCAGAACCACGGGGGCTCCTTGGGATGGGATCCCCGGGGATCAGAAATCCGGGTTGTAGAGCACGATCCGGCTGCCCCCGGTGTCGAACTTGAAGGAGACGTGGATGAGGTTGGAGAGCCTCTCCCGGACCCGGGCCCTGTCCTCGGGCTTCACGAAGAAGAGGATGAAGCCCCCGCCCCCGGCCCCGAGGAGCTTGCCTCCGAGGGCGCCGGCGGAGCGGCCGGCCTCGTAGATCCGGTCGATCTCCGAGGTGGTCACGCCGCTGGCGAGGCTGCGCTTCAAGAGCCAGCTTTCGTGGAGGAGCTCCCCGAAGCGCTCCAGGGGTGTGGTGGGAGAGAGGAGGATTTCCAGGGCCTCGTCCACCATGGCGCGGATGCGGAAGAGCTGGGCGGAGGTGGTGGGGAAGTTCTGGATCTTGCGGGTGGCGATCTCCCAAGCGTTGCGCTGGAAGCCCGTGAAGAAGAGCATCAGGTGGCCCTGCAGCTCCTCCCGCCGCTCGGGGCTGAGGATCACCGGCGCCACCGCGTAGGATCCGTCGGGCATGAACTCGATGCGGTTGAGCCCGCCGTAGGTGGTGCAGAGCTGGTCCTGGGAGCCCACGGGCTCCTGGATGACGTCCTGCTCGATGTGCAGGGCCTGGGCCCCCAGGTCCTGCTTGCTGATCATCTGGCCGTGCAGGGCCCGCAGGGTGTGGATCATGCCGACGGTGAAGGCGGAGGAGGAGCCCAGGCCCGAGCGGGCCGGGAGGTCCCCGTCATGGTGGATCTCCACGCCGTTCCGGGGGGGGATGAAGCGCAGGCATTCCCGGATGGCCGGGTGCTTGATCTCGTCCAGCTCGTTCACCAGCTCGATGACGGAGTAGACGAGGCGGTGGCGGTACTCGAAGAAGGGGGGGAGGTAGCGGCAGCTGATGCGGCAGTACTTGTCGATGGTGGTGGCCAACACCGCGCCGCCGTGCTGGCGGTACCACTCCGGGTAGTCGGTGCCGCCCCCGAAGAAGGAGATGCGGAAGGGCGTTTGGCTGATGATCATATGCGCCCATGGTATCCAGGGGAGGGGGCCCCACCAACGATCCGCCCCGGGATCCGCCTCGGCCCCGGGGCCGGGTTAGGATGGCTCATGGGGATCGAACATGCCATCGTGCTGGCCGGCGGGCTCGGCACCCGCCTGCGGGACGCGGTCCCGGACCTCCCCAAGCCCATGGCCCCGGTGGCGGGACGGCCCTTCCTGGAGCACCTGCTGGGGGCCTGGATCGCCCAGGGCGTGGGGAACTTCGTCCTATCCGTCGGCTACCGGGCGGAGGCCATCACCGCCCACTTCGGGGAGAGCTGGGGGGGAGCGAGGATCCGCTACGCCGTGGAGGAGCGTCCCCTGGGCACCGGCGGGGCCCTGCGCCTTGGGAGCCGCCTGGTCCCGCCGGGCGCGCCCTTTCTGGCCATGAACGGGGACACCTTCCTGGAGGCCTCCCTGGCGGAGCTGGAGGCCTTCCATCGGGCCCGGGGCGCCGAGCTCAGCCTGGCCCTGGCCCCCCATCCCGGAGCCGCCCGCTTCGACGGCGTGGACCTGGACCCGGCCTTCCGCGTCGCCTCCCTGCGGGGGCGGGCTCCCCAGGGCGGAGGCTGGATCAACGGGGGCCTCTACCTGTTCGGGAGCGCCGCTCCCCTGGAGGAGCTCGGCCCCGGGCCCTGTTCCTTCGAGAACGACGTCCTGCCCGCCTGGATCGCCGCGGGCCGGCCCCTCTACGGCTGCCCCATGCGGGGGCGTTTCATCGATATCGGCGTGGTCGAGGACTACCGGACCGCCCAGACCCTGTTCGGGCCGAGCGCCCCCGCGGGAAGGAGTCAACCATGAGCCATCGCATCCTCGTCACCGGCGGGGCCGGGTACATCGGGTCCATCCTGGTCCCGGAGCTGCTGGCCCAAGGGCACGAGGTGACGGTCCTGGACAATTTCATGTACCGCCAGAGCAGCCTGGGCCACGTGTGCGCGAACCCCAAGTTCCACATGGTCCGCGGGGACGTCCGGGTGGAGTCCACGCTGCGGCCCCTGCTCAAGGAGGCGGACGTCATCATCCCCCTGGCGGCCTTGGTGGGGGCCCCCCTGTGCAACCAGGACCCCGTGGGGGCCGAGACCACCAACCTGGAGGCGCCCCTGAAGCTTTTCCGCATGGCGAGCCGGGACCAGATCATCCTGATGCCCACCACCAACAGCGCCTACGGCACCGGGAACCAGGACAACTACTGCGACGAGACCTCCCCCCTGAACCCCATCTCCCGTTACTCCAACCCC
>CAYSXG010000232.1:0-5494 GCA_964434895.1 uncultured Solibacteraceae bacterium
GCGGTGCTGGCGCCCCCCCCCTCCGCGGGCCGGGTGGAGGACGGGTCCTTGAGATAGGCGGCGAGACCGAATTCCCGCACCAGCTCCCGGCCCTCCATGAGGTGGTGGTCCTGGGTGCAGGCCAGCTCCACCCGCTGGGGGGTCGGGCTCAATTCCACGGCATGCCGATCCAGGGCCATCCAGGGGTAGGCGTCCACCCCGACCCCGGTGCCGTGCCTTCCTGCGCGGGTGCGGCCGTAGCCGACGGCCACGCCCACGGCGCGGTCGTGGAGCCCCGGCTGGACCACGACGGGCAGCACCAGGTCCTTTGGCCCCTTTCCGCGGAGGCGCACTACGTCCCCCTGGGTCAGCCTCATGCGCTCCGCGACCCCGGGGCTGAGCAGGGCGTAGTTGTCCCAGGTGATCTTGGTGATGGGATCGGGCAGTTCCTGGAGCCAGGGGTTGAAGGCGTTCCGGCCCTCCTGGAGGCCGCCCTTGGCGTAGAGGCGCAGCTCCAGACTCCCGCCTTCGGGTTTCTGGGCCATCCATTCGCCCTGGGTGCGACCCCGGTCCTCGCGGTAGTTCGGCGCCACCGCGACCGTCTCCAGCTGCACGGATCCCTTCTGCAGCAGCTCCTCCCAGAATGCACCGAAGGAGGCGAAGCTGCCGGCCTTGGGGGCCACCTCCTCGCGGAAGCTGGTCCTCACCCAATCCAGCGCGGTCATGGGCGCGCCGGCCCAGAGAAGGAGGCTTTCGCTCGCGTCGCGGGTCTGGAAGAGCGGGCTCAGGAGGGGCTGGGAGAGGGCGAAGTGCCCCCGGAGGGGTTCGTGGTCGCGCCAGGCCTCGAGGCCGTGGTGATCCGGCGCCGCGTGGGTGCTGCCCGTCACGGTTTCGTCCGGCATGGTCGCCAGGGAGACCCGGAGCCCCACCCTGGCGAAAGCCCCCTCGAAGCCGAGGGAGGACAGCTCGTAGACGGGATTGGCGTTGAGGACCAGGAGGGCGTCCACGGTGCCCGCCGCCATCTCTTTCACCAGTTCCGTGAGGGCGGCGTCGTCCCCGGGCTTCTGTTGGGAGCTCCGCGCCAGGTCGAGGGTTTCGCCTTCGTTGCCGAGGGCGTGGTTGAGGCGGGCCGCGAAGACCTGGGCGTGCAGGTCGTTCAGGCCGCAAAGCACCAGGCTGCGGCCTTTGGCCGCTTCCAGGGCCCGGGCCAGGGCGGGGATCCTGTCCTTGGCGGCGGCTTCGAGGTCGCGCTGCGGCCGGCTTCCGTCGAGGGCGCAGGCCAGGTGCTCCAGAAAGGCCGCGGCCTCCGAGGGGGCCACGCGGACCCTCTCGTCGGCATTGGATCCGGAAAGCGTCAGGAGGCTCTCCACCTGGACGTGGCGGTTCATGCGGGCGTCGGGGTGGCGCCGGCTGGCGTAGGCCCGGCCGAAGCCCGCGGGGTTGATCCAGCCGCCGAGGAAGTCGGCCTCGACGGCGAGAATGAAGTCGGCCTTGTCGATCCGGTAGTTGGGCACCAGCCGTTGACCGTGGGTGCGCTCGTAGGCGGCGGCCAGGGCCGACTGGCTGAGAGGGTCGTAGACGACGTGCCGCCCGTCCTTGAATCCCCCCAGGAACTTCTGAACGGCCCGGCCCAGGCTGGGGCCCACGGGACCACTGAGCACGCGCACGCGGCCGGATTTCAGGGCGGCGAAGCGGCCCATCAGCTCCCGGTCCAGGTCCGCCCAGGCGGTTTCGTTGCCCCGTTGGAGGGGGCCGCGCAGGCGCCCGCCGTCGAAGAGGCTGCGGGTCTGGGCCTGGCCCACGGCGCAGAGCGCGCCACGGCCGATGGGGTCCTCCGGATTGCCTTCGAGCTTGATGGGGCGGCCGTCCCGCACCTTGGCCAGGACGCCGCACCCGGCCGCACAGCCGGGACAGGTGGTGGCGTACCAGAGATCGGTGCCCGGGGTGAGCCCCTCCTGTCCCTGCAGCAGGGCCAGGGCCTTTTCCGCTTTCTTGCGGTCGCAGCCCGTGGCCAGGCCCACGGCGAATCCCAGCCCCGAGAACTTGAAGAAGTCGCGGCGGTTCAGCTGCCGTACGCCTTCACCGACGGGAAGCTCTTCGGGGAACTCGTCCTGGCGGGTGTTCGGCAGCTTTTTCGAGTGGAGGCTCTTCCAGAATTTCATTGGGGCGCTCCTAGTAGTGGCAGGCCGAACAGTCGGTGGGGGCGGCGGGGCGTTTGCCTTCGTCGGCGAGCTTCTGATTCCGCTCCCGGTGGCAGGCCAGGCATTCGCCCATGGTGTGGGCCTTGGCCTGCTCTACCGTGTCCATGGCCTGGACTTCGCCGTGGCAGCTCTGGCAGGCCACGCCGGAATTCACGTGCCGGCTGTGGTTGAAGAAGACGAAGGCCGGCAGACGGTGGATGCGGGTCCACGCCACGGGTTGGCCGTTTTGGACGGCCTGGTGGATCTTGGCGATCTCGGGGCTGGGTTCCTTCGTGTTCGGCTTGTTCTTGATCTGGTCGTGGCATTTCAGACAGGTGCTGAGGGGAGGGATGGCGGCGTGGCGGCCTTTCTCAGCCCCTGTGTGGCAGAACTGGCAGTCGATCTTGTTTTCGCCGGCATGGACGCGATGGGAGTAGGCGATGGGCTGCTGGGGCTTGTAGCCGCTGTTGTCGCCCAGGAGGCGCGTATCCAGGCTCACGGCCAGCACCAAGGCCGACAGGGCGGTGCTCACGAAGCCCGTGAGCAGGACGGTTCGCATCTGCATCGGGGCTCCTAGGACCGGTGGCCGACGTTCCGCGCGGGCCTGCGGTTCCAGATCACCAGCTGGGGGGTGCGCCAGAGGTAGTGCAAGGGCACCACCAGGAAGTGCACCAGGCGGGTGAAGGGAATGAGCCCGATGATCGTGAAGGCGGACAGCATGTGGATCTTGGGCCCCAGGGGAAGGCTGGCCACGTACTGGGGCTTGGGGTTGAAGAGGAAGAGGCTCCGGAGGTAGGGCGCGGCGTTGGCGGCGTACCAGGAGCTGCCCCATCGGTAGCGCAGGGCCGTGTCGAGGCCGGAGCCGACCTGGAGCAGCAGGAGCAGCAGGATGATGATGTCCATGGGCGTGGTCACCACCTTGATGCGCGGGTGGGTGAGGCGGCGCAGCAGGAGACCCGCGATGCCCAGGAGGGCCAGCATGGCCATGGCCAGGCCCGTGGCTTCCAGGAGGAAGAGGCGCAGGGGGTTGGCGTTCCAGGCCAGAAAGGCGCCCGGGAAGAGGAAACAGAAGAAATGGCCGAGCAGCACGATGATGATGCCCCAGTGCCAGAGATTGCTTCCCCAGTAGAGCTGGTCGTTCTCCAGGAACTGGCTGGAGAGGCTGCTGAAGGAGAAGGGCGTGACGCGGTAGCGCAGGATGCTGACGAGCACCGCCAGCACGATCATCAGGTAGGGATAGCCGACGAACAGGAAGGTGTTAGTGAGCATGGGGGGCCTCCTTCCCGTTCACGGGGGCGTGACCGCAGCTGCAGTCATGGGGGACGCTCGTGGGAGCGTTCGGGGCGGCTCCGATCGGGGCCATCTCCTGGAGCAGCAGGTCCAGGGATTCGAGCAGGTGGGGATAGGGCCCCGCCCCCTCGCCCACGGCGCCGCGCACCTTGGCCAGGGCCGGCAGGATGCAATCCCGCACGAGATCCCGGGCGTCCTCGGCCTCCAGCCGGGGCAGCAGGCGGAGGAGGGTGGGCAGGAAGTCCGGCAGGGCGCTGTTTTCCGGAACGCGATGCTCGCGCAGGGACTCCCGCAGGTTGGCCAGGAGGGAGCCCCGTTTGTAGGTTTCCCCGAAGAGGTGCCAGCCCAGTTCCAACGTGCAGCTCGGATTGAGGTCGAAGGTGCGGGTGTAGGCCTCCTCCAGCTCGCCCAGGGGCAGAAGATGGACCTCGAGCGTGAAGGCCTCCAGCAGGTCCAGCCAGATCGTGGGCTGCCACTTCAGCTGGTCCGCCAGGGAGGCGGCGCGGCCCGGGAGGCTCTCCGTGGGGTAGTCGAGCAGGTCCGCGAAGGAGGGGAGCACTTGGAAGGAAGGAGTCATCACAGCCCCCGTTCCGGGGCTTCGCGGAAGCCGATGCCCGCCAGGCCCTTGTTCTCCAGCGGGTTCTTGAGGGCCTCGATGGCCATCTCCCGGTGGCTGGGGGGGATCACGAAGCGCTGGTCGAAGGTGGGCAGGCTGGTGAGGGCGTAGATCTCCTCCGCCTGCTCCGGGGTGCACCCGGCCTCGGCGAGGGCCTTCTTCGCCACCTCGATGTCGATGTCGCCCACGGTGAGGGCGCGCCGCCAGGTGCGCACGGCCATCTGCTTCTTGAGGGCGTAGCGCACGGGGCCCTCCTGGCCGGCGCCGAAGAGGGAGGCCAGGTACTCGATGGGCATGCGGGCCTTGTCGAGCGGGGCGAAGAGGTCTTCGACATTGTTGGCCAGGGCGCCGTCCTCCTGGGTGGAGGTGACGGGGGCCAGGGCGGGGACGTAGAAGAGCATGGGGAAGGTGCGGTACTCCAAGTGGGGGGCCAGGGCCAGGCCCCAGTTCTTGACGAACTTGTAGACCGGGCTCTTCTGGGCGGACTTGATGACGTCGTCGCCGATGCCGTTGGCCTTGGCGGAGGCGATCACCTCGGGGTTGAAGGGGTCGGCGATGATGCTGCGGTGCGCGTCCACCAGCTCGGAGTCCGGGCGCAGCCCGGCCTCCTGGATCTTGTCGGCGTCGTAGAGCAGCACGCCCAGGTAGCGGATGCGGCCGACGCAGGAGTGGAAGCAGGCCGGGGCCTGTCCCGTCTCCACGCGGGGATAGCAGAGCAGGCACTTCTCGCTCTTGCCCGTGTTCCAGTTGTAGAACACCTTCTTGTAGGGGCAGGCGGAGACGCAGAAGCGCCAGCCGCGGCAGACCTCCTGGTTGACCAGCACGATGCCGTCCTCGCCGCGCTTGTAGAGGGCTCCGGAGGGGCAGCTGGCCACGCAGGCCGGATTGAGGCAGTGGTTGCAGATGCGCGGCAGGTAGAACATCACCAGCTGCTCGATGGAGAGGAGCTGCAGTTCCTGCTCGGGGGTCAGCGCCTTCAGATTCGGGTCGTTGCGTTCGTAGAGGGGGGAGCCGCTGAGGTCGTCGTCCCAGTTGGGACCGCCCTTGATATCGATGTACTCGCCGGTGACCTTGCTCACGGGGCGGGCCGTGGGCTGGTCGTCGCCTTCGGGGGCGTCGAAGAGGTTGGCGTAGTCGTAGGTCCAGGGCTCGTAGTACTCGTCCAGAGTGGGCAGGTTGGGTTGGTAGAAGATGCGCTGCAGGTAGTTCTTTTTCCCGCTGCTCTTCAGCCGGAGCTGGCCGTCCACCACCTCCCAGCCGCCTTTGTAGCGCTCCTGGTCCTCCCACTGGGTGGGGTAGCCGGTGCCGGGCTTGGTCTCCACGTTGTTCCACCACATGTATTCCGCGCCCTTGCGGTCGGTCCACACGTTCTTGCAGGCGATGGAGCAGGTGTGGCACCCGATGCACTTGTCCAGGTGGAACACCATCG
>CAYSXG010000233.1:0-5491 GCA_964434895.1 uncultured Solibacteraceae bacterium
CGCGCCCGACGGTCGTGAATACGAACCAACTGATGCGGAGCCCGCCGGAATCCAGGGACACGTCCACGGACCCCGCGTCCCAGAACCGCGTGTCCTGCCGCACCAGGGCATGGTGGGAGGCCCGGATGAAGGCCTTGATCGCCACGGACTTCCCATCCGGGGCCAGGTCCACGGCGACCACCTCGCCTACGCGCACTTGCCGGAACTGCACGGGGGAGCCGAGATTGAGGGAGCCCAGTTTTTCGGCCTTCAGGGTGATGATGGCCCCGGGTTCGCGGATGGTGTCCAGGGAGGGGCCGTCGAGCCCCTTGAAGGCCTCGGGCGTCCGGCCCGGGATCCCCGGTGGTCCAGGGTCCATGGCGATGTAGGCGCCGGAGAGCAGGGTGGAGAGGCCCGAGATGCCCGTGGTGCCGATCCGGGCCCGCACGACCCAGAAGCGGGAATGCTGGGACAGGAGCCCCGCCGCCTCCCGCTTCAGCTCCGCGGTGACGAGGACCTCGGTGTGGTCGGGGCTCAGGGCCACGGAGCCCACCTTGCCGATCTCCACGTCCTTGTGGCGGATGCGGGTCTGGCCGGCCTCGATGCCCTCCCCGGAGGGGAAGGAAATGACGATGGAGGGACCCGTTTCCCGGTAGGTCTTGAAGGAGAGCCAGGCGCCGATGAGGGCGATCACCATCGGCAGGAGCCAGATCAGGGAGGGGCCCCGTCGGCGCTTCACCGTGGGTTCGGGCAGGGGATCCGGGGCCTCGGCGACGAGGGGTTCATCCATGGGAGGGCTCCAGGGCGTCCCAGACGAGCCGGGGGTCGAAGAAGTGCACCGCGAGCATCGTGGCCACCACCATCATGGCGAAGGCCATGGCTCCGGGACCCGGGTTCACGCTGGCCACGTTGCCCATTTCCACCATGGCCACCATGAGGGTGAC
The DNA here is from genome assembly GCA_964434895.1 of uncultured Solibacteraceae bacterium. GTDB lineage: Bacteria > Acidobacteriota > Holophagae > Holophagales > Holophagaceae > CAYSXG01. Next base: position 924 of record CAYSXG010000233.1, read on the forward strand.
CACGAAGATGTCCACCATGGACCAGCGGCCGATGGCCTCGGTCACGCGGTAGACGAGGGCCCTCTGCCGGGGGCTCCAATTCGAGGGCCGCCTCTCGAGCACCAGGAGCCCGGTGAGGGCCGCGACCTTCACCAAGGGCACCAGGATGCTGGCCACGAAGATCAGGAGGGCCAGGTACCAGGAACCGGTGCGCAGGAAGTAGAGGATGCCGCTCAGGATGGTGTCCGACTGGGCCCTTCCCATGGATACGGTGCGCATCACGGGCAGGACATTGGCGGGGAGGTAGAGGAGGATGGCGGTGAGGAGGAGGGCCCAGGTGCGGGTGCGGCTGCCGGGCTTGCGGCTGTGGAGGCTGGTTTCGCAGCGGGGGCAGGTGGTGTGTGGACGCAGGGGGGCCAGTCCGGCGCAGGTGGGGCAGGCCACCAGGGAGGCCTCCAGGGCCGTGCGGGCCCCCTTCGGGAGGGAGGGAGGGGCCGGGGTGGGGCCGAGGGCCTCCCACACCGCGTTCACGTGGAGGGCCGACGCCGCCGCGGCGGCCACCAGGACGAAGGCCACCAGGGCCCAGAGGGAGGGGCCCGGGATCACCACCGCGATCTGGGAAAGTTTCACGTAGGAGACGAGGATGCCCAGGACGAAGACCTCGGCCATCTCCCAGGCCTGGAACTGGCCGACGAGGCGGAATACGAGGCGCGCCGCTCGGGTTCGCCGCCGCAGCCGCACCGAGGCCAGCACGAAGCCCACCCCCAGAAGGTGGGCGCAGGGGGCCAGGATCACGGTGGTGATGAGGATGGCGGAGAGCCAGGGCCAGCCTTGGCGGGCCAGGATCCGGGCGCAGCCGGGGAGCGAAGCTTCCTGCACCGTGCCGTGCAGGCGCAGGGCCAGGAGGGGCCAGGCGTTGGCCAGGGCGAAGAGGACGAGGGCCGAAAGGTGGAGGGCCAGGGCCAGGTCCTGGGAGGCCCTCCCCCCCCGCCGGACCGAGGTGCCGCAACGGACGCAGAAGGCCGCCTCCCCCCGGCCCAGCGGGCGGACCCGGTGCAGGAGGTCGCACTCCGGGCAAGCGATGAGGGGCAGGGCGGCCATGGGAGCGTTCGGGAAGGGGTAGCCACGAGCATACCCGTGGGGGCGGGTCCTTGGCCATGGAGGGGCCGCGCGGCGCCGTTCCTTAGGGGTAGGCCTTCAGCTCCTGGCAGAGCCCGTGCAGGGCCTGTACCGCCCGGGCATATTCCTCCGCCACGTCCGGGACCAGGGCTCGGGCCTGGGGAAGGTCCCCCGCGGCCGCGGCCTTCTCCAGGCGCTTGCAGACCTCTGCCAGGGCCATGGCGTAGAGGTAGGCGGCGCTCCCGCACAGGGCGTGGGCCTTCTCCCGGAGCTCCTTGGCGGGGGCCTCCGGCCGGCGAAGGGCCAGGATGTAGCCCTCCCCGCACTTCTCGAAGATGCCCAGCATCTCCTCCAGCCCCTCCAGGTCCAGGCGGTCCCCGGACGTGAGGGAGGCGAGGAGGCTATCCCGATCCACGCAGTCCAGAACCTGGACCTCCGGGGTGGGAGTCTCGGGCTGCTCGGTCGGAGAGGGGATGCGGGCCAGGAGGGTGGCCAGGTCCTCGCGATCGAAGGGCTTGGGGAGGAAGGCGTCCATCCCCGCCGCGAGGAAGCGCTCCCGGTCGCCGGCCAGGGCGTGGGCGGTGGTGGCGATGATGGGGGTGTGGCGTTCCCCTTCGAACTGGCGGATGGCGCGGGTGGCTTGGAGCCCGTCCATGCCCGGCATGTGGACGTCCATCAGGATGAGGTCGAAGGGATGGCGCTGGATCCGCTCCACCGCCTCCTGGCCGCTGGAGGCCACCTCCACCGCCGCCTCCAGGTCCGCCAGCATGCGCAGGACCACCTGCTGGTTCAGGGGGTTGTCCTCCACCAACAGGATCCTGCGGCCCGCGCCGCGCCAGCCGGCCGGGATGGCCCGGGCGGGGGGGGGCTGCCGCTCCTCCGGATGGGGCCGAGCTCCGTCTAGGGCCCTCTCCGAAAGCAGGTGGGCCAGGAGCTCAGCCAGGTCCTGGTCCCGGTGGGGCTTGCCCAGGGCCCCCGAGAAGCCCAGCTCCTTGAGGCGGGCCGAGCCCAGGCGACGGTGGACCGAGCAGAGGAGCACCGTCGTCACGTCGAATTCGCTCAGGGGCGGTTCCGACCCGCGGGGTGGCAGGGGCCCCTCGGCCGTGAGAGGCAGCCGATAAGGGCCCTCCTCCCGCGGGGTCCGCAGCGCGACCTTCGCCCCCTCCAGGTCCTCGAGGCCCCGACAGGGGAAGCCCCAACCCGAAAGGCGCTCCGTCAGCAGGGAACGGCCCAGGGGATGGGGATGGGCCACGAGGATGGGGCATCGGCTGGAGGCCGGCAAGGAAAAGGGGGCGGGGGCCCCGGGCACCCAGGCCAGGGGGAGCTCCACCTGGAAGGTGGACCCCAGTCCGGGACTGCTGGTGGCGCCCACCTCGCCCCCCATGAGGTGGACGAGCTGCTGGGTGATGGCCAGGCCCAGGCCCGTGCCGCCGTAGCGCCGGGCGATGCTGGTGTCGGCCTGGGTGAATTTCTGGAACAGCTGGGGCAGCTTGTCCGCCGGAATGCCCTCGCCGGTGTCCGTGATCCGGACCCTCAGGCGATGGAGGTCCGGCCCCAGCTCCTGCCGCTCCAGGTCCAGCAGCACGTGGCCCTGGGCGGTGAACTTCACGGCGTTCCCCAGGAGGTTGAGGAAGACCTGGCGCAGCCGGTCGGGGTCCCCCAGGTAGGTGGTGGGGCCGTCCAGGGTGCAGCGGAAGAAGATCTCCAGCCCCTTGGGGTGGGCGGTGGCGCTCATGAGGTTCATGAGCTCCTCCAGCAGTTCCCGCAGATCGAAGGGGACCTCCCGGAGGCGGATCTCCGCCTTCTGGATCTTCACGTAGTCGAGGATGTCGTTCATGACGGCCATGAGGGCCGTCGCCGCGCTCTGGACGGTGTGGGCGTAGGCCTGCTCCTCGGGGTCCAGGGGGGCGTCCAGCAGGAGCTTGGTCATGCCCAGGATGGCGTGCATGGGGGTGCGCACCTCGTGGCTCATGGTGGCCAGGAAGTCGTCCTTGGCCCGGCTGGCGGACTCCGCGGTCTCCAGGGCCTGCTCCAGGTCCAAGGTCCGCTCCCGGACCATCTTCTCCAGGGCCTGGTTGCTGCGGATCAGGGTGCCGTTGACCAGCCGGAAGCCCAGGAAGATCAGAGTGGTGACGCCCAGGACCGACAGGGAGCGGAACCACCAGGTGCCCCACCAGGGCGGCAGGATCCGGAAGGCCAGGGTGTCCGAGGGGCCCCAGGCCCCCAGCTCGAAGCGGGTGCGCACCTCCAGACGGTAGGAGCCCTGGGGGAGCTTGGCGTAGCGGAGGGTGTCCCCTTCGACCTCGCGCCATTCGTTTTCAAAGCCCAGGAGCCGGGCCTGGACCTGGACCTTGGAAGGATTCAGGTAGGTGGAGGGGATGAATCGGAATTCCGCCGAGTGGTTGTCGTAGGGCTGGTCCGGGAGCCGGTCCGGGGGGCCCAGGGTCGTCGTCGGGCCGAATCGGGCCAGGGTGAGGAGGGTGCGCGGGGGCGTGAGGGGGCCCTGGAAGTAGGCGGGCCGGAAGTTTCCGAGCCCCCCGGCGGTGCCGACCCAGAGCTGACCGTCGGGGTCCAGGAGCAGGGCGTGCTGGCTGCAGTCGTCCCCGGGCAGGCCATCCCCCCGGCTGAAGGCGGTGATGCGGCCGTCCTGGTACTTGAAGATGCCCTGGGAGGTGCCCGCCCAGAGCTGGGAATTCGTCGCCCTGATGGCGTAGACCTGGACCGGCGGGAAGCCGTGGGTGCTGTCCAGATGCTCCTTGATCTGGACCCGACCGGCCTCGTAGCTCACCCGGGAAAAGCCCAGGTTGCGGCCGTAGGAGATCCAGACGTCCCCCGAGGGGGTCTCCGCCAGGGCGTTGGCCGAGGCCGCCCGCAGGCCCGCCTCCAGGCCCAGGCGCCGCCACAGGCCGTTCTCCAGGACGGCCACGCCCGAGGAGCCCGCGACCCACAGGCGGCCCCGGTGGTCCTGGATGAGGTGGAGCACCGCCTCCCCAGGCGCTTCGCCCGGCAGGGACTGCCGCTCGGCTTTCAGGCCCTCCCCGGAAGGGACCAGGCGGAGGAGGCCCGCCCCGTCCCCGGCCGCCCAGAAGGTGCCGTTGCGATCGAAGAGCAGGCTCTGGAAGACGCAGGTGTCCAGGTCGCCGCTCACCTTCACGATCCGGCCCCGGCCCGTGGCGGAATCCCATTTGGCCAGCAGGCCGTATTCGTCCCCGCCGGCCCACATGGAGCCCTCCGGGCCCTGGGTCATGGCGGTGAACACGTAGTGGGACGTGAAGGGGAGGGGCTTCCAGCCCGAGGCGACGCCCTCGACCACCCCTCGATGCGTGCCCACCCAGAGGCGCCCCCCCCGGTCCCGGTACACGGACCAGACCAGGTTGGCGGGCAGGCCCTCGCTGGTGCGGTGGCTGAGCCAGGCCCCCTGGCCGAGGGTCATGTAGATATGCTCCCCCACCACCCACAGCACGCCGTCC
>CAYSXG010000234.1:0-5445 GCA_964434895.1 uncultured Solibacteraceae bacterium
GGGCGATCCGGGGGTGGTCGGCGGAGCCGCGCGGGCTGCCCCCCCCCGAGCCCGCGGCGAGCGGGAGGCCGCCGGGACGGGTCTAGGGCCGACGCCCGCAGCTTCGGGCCAGCCCCCCCAGCCCCCGCCTCTTCAGGATGGGGCGGCCGTGGGGGCACGTATGGGGCACCCTGCAGGCCAGCAGGTCCTGGATCAGCCGCAAGGCCAGGTCCGGCGGCAGATCCTGGTGCTTCTTGATGGCGGCCCGGCAGGCCAGCTCGGCGTTGAGATCCCGGCGGAAGGCGTCCAGGTCCGCCCCGCCCCCCCCTTCCAGCCGGCCGAGGAGGTCCTCCAGGAGCCCCTGGGGATCGCGGTCCGCCAGGAAGTCCGGAAGGCCCCGCACCACCAGTGCGTCGTCCCCGAAGGCCTCCACCTCCACCCCTACCGCGTTCAGCTCCTCGAGGAAGGGGCGCAGGCGGGAGAGGGCCGCGGGCCCCAGGTGGACGGCCTTGGGAGGCAGGAGGGGCTGGATGCCCGGGACGTGGCGCCGCAGGAAGAGGCGTTCGGACAGGATGCGTTCGTTGGCCACGTGGTGGTCCACGATCCAGGGCTCCGGCTCCCGTCCGCCCCGCACCTCCGCCAGCAGGTAGGTGGCCTCGAAGGCCCCCAGGTAGCGCACCTCCATTTCTTCGGCCGCCGGGCCCCCGCCCTCGGCCGCCGCCGGGGCGGGGGCGGCCGGGGCGTAGGGGGAATCCAAGGGGCGCGTATCGAAGGCGGAGGCCAGCACCGCGGTGGCTCCTGCGGCGCCCTCCCGCTCCCAAAGGCGGGGATGCTGGGGCGCGACCCTCGGGGAGGGAGCCAATTCGAATTCGGATTCCAGGGGCTTCGGAGGCAGCTCCAGCACCGAGGCCAGGTCCCCCCTCAGCTGCTCCCAGGCCTCCCGGGTGGCCCCGCTCACCCAGGGGAAGACGCGCTGGGGCTCCCGGAAGCGCACCTCGGCCTTGGTGGGATGGACGTTCACGTCCACGGCCTCCGGGGGCAGGTCCAGGAAGAGGAGGACGGCGGGATAGGCCCCCTTGGGAAAGTAGCCCTGCCAGCCCTCCGAAAGGGCCGCCAGCAGCAGGCGGTCCCGCACGCTGCGCCCGTTGACGAAGAGGTAGAGGTGGTTGCGGTCCCGGAAGCTGAGGTCGGGCCTGGAGACGTAACCCCGCAGCTGCCAGGGGGCCTCCCCGTTCCGGAAGGGCACCAGGGCCGAGAACTTCTCGCCCAGCAGGGGCCCCAGGCGCATCCCCGCCTCCGGTACCGGCGGCAGCTGGACCGTCCCGCCCCGATCCGTGCGGAGGGTCCAGTGCACCTCGGGCGTGGCCAGGGCCAGCCGCGTCACCGTGCTCCAGAGGTGGGCGTGCTCCGTGTCCGTGGACTTGAGGAAGCGCCGGCGGGCCGGGAGCTGGAGGAAGAGGTCCCGCACCGTCACGGTGGTCCCCCGGGCCCGAGGGGCGGGCTGGACCTCCTTGATGATCCCGAATTCGCTGCGGAGCCGATGCCCCTCCCCGTCCCCCTCGGCGCTGTGCAGCTCGAAACGGGCCACGGAGGCGATGGAGGGCAGGGCCTCGCCCCGGAAGCCGAAGGAGGCCAAGCGGCCCAGGTCCTCCGCCGTGCGCACCTTGCTGGTGGCGTGGCGCTCCAGGGCCAGGTAGAGGTCGTCCCGCCCCATGCCGCAGCCATCGTCGGCGACGGAGAGCAGGCGCTTGCCCCCCTCTTCCCAGGCGATCTCCAGGCGCCGGGCCCCGGCGTCCAAGGCGTTCTCCACCAGCTCCTTCACGACCGAGGCCGGCCGCTCGACCACCTCGCCGGCGGCGATCTGGTTGGCCACCTGGTCGGGCAGGACGCGGATCTTGGGCATGCTTCCACTTTATCCAAATGGGCCCCGACCCTGGACACCCGCAGGCCCCGATCGGAGAATGGCCCCCACCCATCCCCATATCCAAGATCCCGGGCCCCCGGGCCACCCCTTTGGATCCTTTTCAGGAGCTCCCATGGTGCAGGCCAGCGACGAGCAGTGGCGGGAGATCGCGGCCCTGGTGTCCCACATGGCCACCTCCGGCGAGGGCACGGACCAGTGCCTCGAAGCCGGATGCCTGCCCCTGCCCGTGCACTTCTACTCCCCGGTCCCCGACCTGGCCGAGCTGGACCGCCGGCAGGTGTGGACCCGCATCAGCCCCCTCCGCGGCGTCGATATGCGGCCGGAGCAGCAGGCGGCCCTCCTGCTGGAGATGGCCCGGGCCTACGCCCCGGAGTGCCGCTGGGCCGAGCATCCGGTGGAGGGGTCGCCGGATTTCCACTGGAGGAACCCCTCCTTTTCCTTCCAGTGCGCCTCCCTCCTGCACTACATGGTCCGCGCCCGCCGGCCCCGCCGGATCATCGAGGTGGGTTCGGGCATGTCCTCCCGGGTGATCTCCCGGGCCATCGGGATGAACGCCCGGGACCACGGCATCACCTGCGATTACCGCATCGTGGACCCCTATCCCAGCGCATTCACCCGGGCCCTGCCGGGGCTCTCCTCCGTGCACGACCTCAAGGTGGAGGAGCTGGAACCCGCCTTCTTCCAGGAGCTTGGCCCGAACGACCTGCTCTTCATCGATTCCAGCCACACGGTAAAGATCGGCGGGGACGTCAATTTCCTCGTGCTGGACGTCCTGCCGGTCCTCGCCCCGGGCGTGGCCGTCCACTTCCACGACATCGGCCTGCCCTTCGAATATGCGCGGGCCTACTACACCACCCCCACCTTCCGCATGCTCTGGGCGGAGGCCTACCTGCTGCAGGCCTTCCTCATGTTCAACAGCGAATTCGAAGTGCTGGTCAGCGTGCCCTATCTCCTGCACCACTCATCGAACCTCCTCGACGAGGCCTTCCCCGGGGACCCCAAGAACACCGGCAGCGGCTCCTTCTGGCTTCGCAGGAAGGTCCGCGATTGATTCAGTGCCCGCCCTCCTGCTCGCCGGCCATGGACTGCACGTAGTTCTGCAGGCCCATCTTGTCGATGAGGCCCAGCTGGGTCTCGATCCAGTCCACGCCGGCCTCCTCGTTCTCTAGGATCTCCCCCAAAAGGTCCCGGGTGACGTAGTCCTTCTTGGCCTCGCAGTCCTGGATGGCGGCCCGCAGCATGGGAATGGCCTCCATCTCCAGGGCCAGATCGCAGTCCAGGACCTCCTTGGCGTTCTCGCCGATGCGCAGCTTCCCGAGATCCTGCAGGTTCGGCAGCCCCTCGAGGAAGAGGATCCGCTCGATGACGCGGTCCGCGTGCTTCATCTCCTCGATGGATTCCTTGTACTCGTGCTCCCCGAGCTTGCGCAGGCCCCAGTTCTTGGCCATGCGCGCGTGGAGGAAGTACTGGTTGATGGCCGTCAGCTCGTTGCGAAGGATCTTGTTCAGATGCTGGACGATGGCCTTATCGCCTTTCATGGGACCTCCGGACGGGACGTGCTCTGAAGGTAGCCGTCGTCCCCGAGGGGTGCAACGCGGAATCCGGGCGCCTCAGCCCGCCCGGAGGCCCAGGGCGCAGACCGTGGGGCAGCTTCGGCAGTCGGGCCCCACCCCCTCGGCCCTCAGCACCGCCTCGATGTCCGACCGGCAGCGCCCGCAGCAGACCTCCGCCTCCAGGACCTGGAAGACCTCGTCCACGTGGCAGGCCCCCTCCTCCCGGACCGCGCGGCGGACCTGGGATTCCCGAAGGGCATTGCAGACGCAGAGGTACACGGGGCGTTCTCCCGAGTTCTATTTTAAGATGTTGAGACTCAGTTTCAATGATTTTCGTCACGAGGTCCCCCCGACCGGGATCCGGCGGATCAGCTGGGGCTGATGGGCAGGTCCTCGGTCCCCGCCTCCCGGCGCCCGAGGGTCCAGGCCCGGACCACGTGGATGCCGTAGCCCGCCAGGAAGGCCAGGCTCGCGAGTCCGTGCACCCAGGCCAGGACGGTGCGGAGGGCCGGTTCCGTGGCCACCTGCACCCCGTAGCCCCCCAACACCATGGGGGCCAGCACGGCAGCCACGGCCCACCCCGAACGTCGGCCCGGGATCCGCCCGCCGCGGACCATAGGAAGGAAGTGACCCCGGACCACCATCCCCAGGGCGAAGACCGCCAGGGGCCCCGCCAGCACGTGCAGGTGCTGGAGAAGGGCCTGAAGGGGGTGGGCTTCGGGACCGAATTCCCCGACCCGCTGCCCGAAGTAGCGCAGCCAGCCGTAGAGCAGGCCCGTGCCCCCGGCCAACAGGGCCGCGAGGTGCAGGCTGAGGCGCTCCAGCGAGGTCATTTGGGCGCCGCGTAGAGCACCTGCCACAGCGCCAGGCAGCGGCGGGAGGCGTCCGTGAGGGCGGTGGCGGTGAGGGTGGCCCCGGAGAGGGGGCGGATGCTCCGATTGAGCTTGAGCTCGGGATCCAGCTTCTTTCCGTTGAGCTGCTGGACCCAGGCGGGCTTGGCCATGTACTCCTGGGGCTCCCGGAAGACCACCACTTCCACCCGGTTCACCCGGCCTTCGGGGCTCACCGCCACCAGGACCGTCTCGTTGAGGGTCCTCACCCGGTGGGTATCGAAGAAGCCCACCCCCACCGGCCTCCCCTCCTTCGTCGCCTCGTAGGCCACGACCCAAGGGCTCGACAGGCTCACGCTCGCCAGCTCCCGCACGCGCCGCACCTGGGCCTCCGTGAGGAAGTGCTCCTTCCGCGCGAACTGCGCCCCGGGAAAGGCCAGGGACAGGGCCTCCGCCTGGGTGGACAGGGTCCCCGCCGCCACGAGGGTGGGAGCGGAAAGGGCCAACAGGGACAAGGCTTTCAAGGGCATGGCTCCATCATGACAGGGTCACGGCGTCACCTCGAATTGGCTCCTCACGCCCCACCTCCTGTGGGGCGCCCTTCGGGCCGTCTCGCTTCGCTCGCCGGTGGGCCTCCAGCTATCGCACGCATGCGCGTGCTCCTGCTCGCAGGCTCGCAGACCTGGAGCCTCTGCTCCTGCTTCGGCCTCACGCCCCCTACGGCGGCGACCGCTTCGCGGCCAGAGGTCCGACCCCCTTGCCAGGGCGTCGCGAGCTCGGTCACGGCGTCACCTCGAATTGGCCCATCATGCCGCCGTCTTCGTGCTCGAGGATGTGGCAGTGGTACATGTAGCGGCCCCGAAGGCCCCTGAAACGCAGGATGATGCGCAGGGTCTGGCCGGGCTGGACCAGGAAGGTGTCCTTCCAGCCGGCCTCGGCGGGCGAAGGGGGGGCGCCGTCCCGGTCCAGGACCTGGAACTGGCCGCCGTGGACATGGAAGGGATGGGCGATGTCGGCGGCGTAGTTGTGGAGCGTCCACACCTCGGTCGTGCCGTCGGACAGGGAGAAGTCCACGCGGTCCCTATGGAAGTGCTTGCCGTTGATGACCCCGTCCCCCGTTTCCCCCAGGCCGAAATAGAGGCGGGCGCCTCGCCCGGGC
>CAYSXG010000235.1:0-5441 GCA_964434895.1 uncultured Solibacteraceae bacterium
CCGAGGCCGGCGTGGTCATGGGCACCGTCTCCTACATGAGCCCCGAGCAAGTCCGGGGGGGCGCAGCGGACGCGCGCTCCGACATCTTCAGCTTCGGCGTCGTGCTCTACGAGATGCTCTCCGGCCGCCGCGCCTTCCGGGGACCCTCCCTGGCGGAGACCATGAACGCCATCCTGCGGGAGGAGCCCGCGGACCTGGAGGTGACCAAGGGCCACCTTCCCCCGGCCCTGGACCGCATGGTGCGTCACTGCCTGGAAAAGGCCCCGGAATCCCGTTTCCAGTCCGCCCAGGACCTGGCCTTCGACCTGGAGGCCCTGGCGGCTTCGGACACGGGCTCCCCTCCCCGCTTCCAGCTCCCCCGGCTCCGGGAGGCCCTGCGCCGGCGCCTGGCGGCGGCGGGGCCGGGCCTCGCCGCCCTCCCCCTCCTGGGGGCGGCCTACGGCGCCGGGCGCTCGCCGAGCGCCATTCCCGCCTTCCAGCGCCTCACCTTCCGCAGCGGATGGACGACCGCGGCCCGTTTCGCCGACCGCGGCCAATCGGTCGTCTACTCCGCGGCCCTGGAGGACGAGGGCCCCCAGATCTTCCTGGGCCGGCCCGGGTCCCCGGAATCCCGCGGCCTGGGCCTCGACAAGGCCCACCTCCTCGCCATCAGTTCCAAGGGGGAACTGGCCGTGACCCTCCGGAACCGCTCCATCGGCTGGATCAGCTTCGGGACCCTGGCCCGGGTTCCCCTGGCCGGAGGGGCCCCTCGGGAGGTCCTGGAATTCGTCCAGGGGGCCGACTGGGATCCGCCCGGAGAAGAGCTGGCGGTGATCCGCTACGAGAAGGGCCTCTGCCGCCTCGAATATCCTGCCGGCCACGTGCTGGCCCAGGGGGAGGGATGGTACAGCCACGTCCGCTTCGATCCCGAGGGCAAAAGGCTGGCCTTCCTCGAGCATCCCATCCGGAACGACGATCGGGGCTGGGTCGCGGTGGTGGGCCTGGACGGACGCCCCCCCCGCGCCGTCACCCCCACCTTCAGCAGCGTCCAGGGCCTGGCCTGGGGCCCCGGGGGCTCGGAAATCTGGTTCACCGCCGCGGATTCGGGGGTGCAGCGCAGCCCGAGGGCCACCACCCCACGGGGGTCCCAGCGGGCCCGGCTGGACGTCCCAGGCGGCGTGATCCCCCGAGACGTGGGCCCCCGAGGCGATGCCCTGGTCTACCACACCCAGACCCGCGCCGGCATCCAGTTCTACGAGGATCTCGCCAAGCCCCCCAAGGAGCTTTCCTGGCTCAACTGGAGCCTCCTGCACGGGCTCAGCCCCGACGGGAAGTGGGTGGTCTTCGACGAGGAGGGGGTGAGCGAGGGGCCCGATTACGGGATCTACCTCCGGGCCACGGACGGCTCCCCCGCCGTCAAGCTGGGGGAGGGGGTGGCCCCGGCCCTCAGCCCGGACCGGCGCTGGGTGCTGGCGGGCCGCTTCAACCCCTCCCCCAGCCTGGTTCTCCTGCCCACCGGGGCCGGGACCCCCCGGGTCCTCCCCCTGGAAGGCCTGCAGGCCTTCCACGCGATCTTCTGGCTGCCGGACGGGCAGCGCTACCTCCTCTTCGCCACCGAGCGCGGGAAGGGGCCCATGCTCTACCTGCAGGCCCTGAGCGACCGCAGCCTCAAGCCCATCCGGGGCCCCTCCTTCCTGCTCGAGCAGGGGGGCCCCCTCAGCCCCGACGGCCGCTGGATCTGCCTGCGGGGGGAGAAGGGCTCGACGGCCCTCCTGGACCTCGAACATCCCGAGCGGCCGCTGACGCCCATCCCGGGCCTCGAAGCCGAGGAGCAGGTGGCCCAATGGACCGAGGATCCGGGCTGGGTCTACCTCATCCGCCCGGGCGGCCTTCCTCAATCCATCGTCCGTCTCCGCCTCGCCGACGGGAAGCGGGAAGGGGCGGGCCCCATCGCGGGCTCCAGCAAGGGCTCGGTCCGGCAGGCCTACCTCACCCCGGACGGCCGGCACCTGGCCTACAGCTACACCCTCCAGCACTCGGATCTCTACTGGGTGTCGGGGCTGCGCTGAGGCCGGACGGGGTCCGTCGCCCGGCGGTCTCGTGGCATCGGCCGCCTATTGCGGGGCTCCCGCCCCGCTCCCGTTCCCTCGCTTCGCTCGATCACGGAGTCGGAGCCTCCCTCGTGGGGGCCCGGCTGCGCAGAGCCCCCCAGACCCTGCTTCGTCACCCCACGGTCTCGTGGCATAAGCTCCTCGTGGGGGCCCGACTGCGCAGAGCCCCCCAGGCTCTGCTTCGTCACCCCACGGTCTCGTGGCATAAGCTCCTCGTGGGGGCCCGACTGCGCAGAGCCCCCCAGGCTCTGCTTCGTCACCCCACGGTCGCTTACATATTCCTCCGGTACTGGCCGCCTACTTCGTAGAGGGCCTGGCTGATCTGGCCGAGGCTGCAGAACTTCACGGTCTCCAGGAGCTCCAGGAAGAGGTTGCCGTTCTCCCGGGCCACCTGCTTCAGGCGCTCCAGGGCGGCGGGGGCGCGGTCCTTGTTCCGGGCGTGGAAGGCGCGGAGGTTCTCGATCTGCTGCTGCTTTTCGGCCTCGGTGCTGCGGATGAGCTCGATGGCGCCCAGCTCCGGCGGGTGGGGGTTGAGGAAGGTGTTCACGCCGACGATGGGCAGCTCGCCGCTGTGCTTGAGGTGCTCGTAGTGGAGGCTCTCCTCCTGGATCTTGCCGCGCTGGTACATGGTCTCCATGGCGCCCAGCACGCCGCCGCGGTCGCTGATGCGGCGGAATTCCGCGAGGACGGCCTCCTCCACCAGCTCCGTCAGCTGCTCGACGATGTAGGCCCCCTGGAGGGGGTTCTCGTTCTTGGCCAGGCCCAGTTCGCGGTTGATGATGAGCTGGATGGCCATGGCCCGCCGCACGCTCTCCTCGGTGGGCGTGGTGATGGCCTCGTCGTAGGCGTTGGTGTGCAGGCTGTTGCAGTTGTCGTAGATGGCGTAGAGGGCCTGCAGCGTCGTGCGGATGTCGTTGAAGTCGATCTCCTGGGCGTGGAGGGAACGGCCCGAGGTCTGGATGTGGTACTTGAGCTTCTGGGAGCGCTCGTTGGCGTGGTACTTCTCGCGCATGGCCGTGGCCCAGATCCGCCGCGCCACGCGGCCGATGACGCTGTACTCGGCGTCGATGCCGTTGCTGAAGAAGAAGCTGAGGTTCGGGGCGAAGTCGTCGATGTGCATGCCTCGGCTGAGGTAGTACTCGACGAAGGTGAAGCCGTTGGCCAGGGTGAAGGCCAGCTGCGTGACGGGGTTCGCGCCGGCCTCGGCGATGTGGTAGCCGGAGATGGAAACGGAGTAGAAGTTGCGGACCTTCTCCGAGATGAAGGTCTGCTGGATGTCGCCCATGACCTTCAGCGCGAATTCCGCCGAGAAGATGCAGGTGTTCTGGGCCTGGTCCTCCTTGAGGATGTCCGCCTGCACGGTGCCTCGCACGGTCTGCAGGGCCTCGGCCCGCAGTTTGGCATAGATGTCGGCGGGCAGGACCTCGTCGGCGCTGACGCCCAGGAGGGCGAGGCCCAGCCCGGTGTTGCCTTCAGGAAGGCCGCCGGCGTAGCGGGGCCGGGGCAGACCCTTCGCGGCGTAGAGGGCGTCGATCTTGGCCTGGGCCTCCGAGGCCTGGCCCTGCTCCGCCAGCCATGCCTCGGCGCGCTGGTCGATGGCGGCGTTCATGTAGAAGGCCAGCACCATGGGGGCCGGGCCGTTGATGGTCATGGAGACGCTGGTGGTGGGGGCCAGCAGGTCGAAGCCCGAATAGAGCTTCTTGGCGTCGTCGAGGGTGGCGATGGAGACGCCGGAGTTCCCGATCTTGCCGTAGATGTCGGGCCGGACGTGGGGGTCCTCGCCGTAGAGGGTGACGCTGTCGAAGGCCGTGGAAAGCCGTGCGGCGGGCTGCCCCTTGCTCACGTAGTGGAAGCGCTTGTTGGTGCGTTCCGGCGTGCCCTCGCCCGCGAACATGCGGGTGGGGTCCTCGCCGGTGCGCTTGTACTCGAAGACGCCGGCGGTGTAGGGGAAGCGTCCGGGGATGTTCTCCAGCAGCTGCCACAGGAGCAGCTCGCCCCAACTGCGGGAGGAGGGGAGGGCCACCTTGGGCAGGCGGGTGCCCGAAAGGGTGGTGGTGTAGTTCCGGGTGCGGATCTCGCGCCCGCGCACCACGTAGACGTTCTCCTCGTCCGTGAAGCAGGCGCGGGTGTGGGCCCACTCGGAGAGCAGCTTGCGGCAGGCCTGGTTCAGTTCGCCCAGGTGCTCCTGGTAGCGCTGGCGCAGCAGGAGCACGGCGGGGCCCTGGTCCCCTTCCACGGCCTCCACCAGCCGGGTGCCGTCGTAGAACTCGGCCATGGGGGGAACCTGGTCGCCCAGGGTCTGGAGGCTGGCGTAGAGGGCGTAGGCCGTCTCCGCCGTTTCCGCCTGGCGGGCCGCCCAGCGCTTGTAGCCCTGCACCGTGTCCGCGATCTCGGCCAGGTAGCGGGCGCGCTCGCCGGCGATGATGGCCTGCTTGCGGCTGGCCTCTTCGGCGGCCTTGAGCTTGGGCTCCCAGGCGAGGCCGGTCTTTTCGGCCAGGACCTTCACCAGGTTCACGTAGGCCCAGTTGGTGCCGGGATCGTTGAACTGGGAGGCGATGGTGGCGTAGACCGGCATGGCCTCCACGGGGGCTTCGAAGCGCTTGCGGGCCCGCTGGAACTGCTTGCGCACGTCCCGGAGGGCGTCCTCGGCGCCGCGCTTGTCGGCCTTGTTGAGCACGACGAGATCGGCGTAGTCGATCATGTCGATCTTCTCGAGCTGGGTGGCGGCGCCGTACTCCGGCGTCATCACGTACATGGACACGTCCACGAGGTCCGTGATCTCGCTATCGCTCTGGCCGATGCCGGCGGTCTCCACAATCACCAGGTCGTAGCCTGCGGCCTTGGCTTCCGCGATGGCGTTCTGGAGGGCGGCGCTGGTGGCCTTGTGGGCGGTGCGGGTGGCCAGGGAGCGCATGAAGACCCGGGCCGTCAGCTCCGGATGGAAGATGGCGTTCATGCGGATGCGGTCGCCCAGGAGGGCGCCGCCGGTACGACGTTTGGAGGGATCCACGCTGAGGATGGCTACGCGCTTTTCCGGGAAGTCCACCAGGAAGCGCCGCACCAATTCGTCCGTCAGGGAGGACTTGCCCGCGCCGCCGGTGCCCGTGATGCCGAGGATGGGCACTTTGCGGGCCTCCGGGCTCCGGACCCCCGGCTCCGGGTGCTCCGCCAATTCGATTTCCGTGATCTTCCGGGCCAGGAGGATGGCGGCGCCCTTCTCCCGCGGGTCGAAGTCCGAGCGCTGGAGCATGTCGTTGATCATGCCCTGGAGGCCCATGAGGCGGCCGTCCTCGGGGCTGTAGATGCGCGCCACGCCGTAGGCCTGCAGCTCGCGGATCTCGTCCGGCACGA
>CAYSXG010000236.1:0-4236 GCA_964434895.1 uncultured Solibacteraceae bacterium
GGCCCCAGGGCAGCTCGGTCATCCACTCCAGGTAGGTGCGCGTGACGGCGGTCTCCGAGGAGTCCGGATGCATGCGCTCGAGCTTTTTCAGGTTCCGATCGATCTCCACCATCACGTCCTCGGGGACCTTGAGCTTGGCCAGCTTGTCCCGGAAACCCTGGATCTCCTCGGCCAGCTCGCTGCCCTCGCCCAGCTCGGTCTGGATGGCCTTGAGCTGCTGGCGGAGGTAGTACTCGCGCTGGCTCTTGTCCATTTCCCCCCGGGCTTCCATGGTGATCTTCTGCTGCACCTCCAGCAGCTCGATCTCCCGCATGAGCAGCTCGTGCACCCGCCGGAGCCGGGCGACCGGCTCGGTGATCTCCAGCACCTCCTGGAGCTGGGCGGGCTTGAGCTCCAGGTTGGAGGCCACCAGGTCCGAGAGGCGGCCGGGGTTGTCGAGGTTGCCGGCGATGACCAGCACCTCCTGGGGCAGGTTCTTGCCCAGGGCCACGGCCTTTTCGAGGGTCTGCTTCACCGCGCGCAGGAGGGCGTCCAGCTCGATGTTCTTGGTCCCCAGCTCCGGTTCGACCACCGGCTCCACCCGGGCCTTGAAAAGGGCATCGGTCTCCGTGAAGTACTCCACCCGGACCCGCTGGAGTCCCTGCACCAGGGCCCGAATGCGCCCGTCCGGAAGCTTGAGCACGCGCATGATGAGGGCCGCGGTGCCCAGACGGTACATGTCGTCGGGGCCGGGGTTGTCCATCTCCATCTGCTTCTGGGAGAGCAGGAGGATCATCCGGTTCTCCACCAGGGCCTGATCGATGGCGCGGATGGACTTCTCCCGGCTCACGCTCAGGGGGAGGATCACGTAGGGGTAGACGACGATGTCCCGCAGGGGCAGCACGGGGAGGACCTCGGGGATGCGGGGGGACTCGTCGAGGAGGGCGGTCTGTTGCTGGAGTTCGTCGGCCACGGGAAACCTCGGGGGACCAGTGTAGCGGGGCCCCCCGGGGAAGCGAGGGGCCCCGCCGACGGCCTCAGCCCAGGGCGGCCAGGTCGGCCCCAAAGTTGATATGGAAGGGCTGCCCTCCCAGCAGGAGGGCGGGGACGGAGCGCACTCCGGCGGTCCTCGCCTCGGCGACCCGCCCGGGGGCCTCGCCCAGGTGCACCACCTCCACTTCGAAGCGGGCGGGATCCAGGGACAGGGCGACCTGCCGCTCGGCGTCCACGCAGACGGGGCAACCGGCGTGATAGAAGACGGCTTTCTGCTTCATGACTTCCTCCAGGGGAT
Organism: uncultured Solibacteraceae bacterium; assembly: GCA_964434895.1. Lineage (GTDB taxonomy): Bacteria > Acidobacteriota > Holophagae > Holophagales > Holophagaceae > CAYSXG01. Next base: position 1,271 of record CAYSXG010000236.1, read on the forward strand.
GGGCCGCATCGGCGGCGGAGCTCAGGTTCGTCCCGGGAGATTTATAGGTCCAAGTTTTTAATTTTATAATTTTGATTGGTATAATGGATCGATGGAGCTCCGCCACCTGCGCTACTTCGCCGCCGTCGCCGAGGTCGAACACGTCACCCAGGCCGCGGAGCGGCTGCACGTGAGCCAGCCCTCCCTCTCCCAGCAGGTACGGCAGCTGGAAGCGGAGCTGGGGGTCCCCCTCTTGGACCGCGTGGGCAAGCGGGTGCGCCTCACGGAGGCGGGCCAGCTCTTCCGGGACTACGCCACGCGGATCCTGGCCCTCAGCGAGGCGGCGGCCCTGGCCCTGCGGGAACTGGAGGGCCTGTCCCGAGGGCGGGTGCGCCTGGGGGTGGTGCAGACCGTGAAGGCCTACCTCGTGCCCCGGGTGCTGGCGGCCTTCCACCGCGCCCACCCCGACGTCTTCGTGGGGGTGGAGGAGCTCAGCGCCCAGGCCCTGGAGGCGGGCCTGCGGGAGGGGACGTTGGACTTGGGTGTGGGCTTCGTGCCCGGCGCGGATCCCCTGCTGGCCTCCGAAAGCCTCTTCTCCGAGGAGCTGGTGCTGGTGCTCAACCGCCGGCACCCGTTGGCTTCGCGCAGGCGCCTGCGGCTGGAGGAGCTGGAGGGACTGCCCCTGGTGCTCCTGCCCGAGGCCTTCTGCACCCGCCGCCTCTTCGACCGGGCGGCGGCGGCGGAGGGCCTGGTCCCGAACGTTTCGGCGGAGATCAACTCCATCAGCGGTATCCAGGACGTGCTGCGGGGGATCGAGGCCGGCAGCGTGCTGCCGGCCCTGGCCCTGGGCAGGGGGGACAAGGACCTCTGCGCCGTGCGCCTGGCGAGCCCCCTGCTCAAGCGCAGCGTGGGCCTCCTGTGGCACCGGCAGGCCTACCGCAGCGCCGGGGCTCGGGTCCTGGCCGCCACCCTCCGGCAGGAGGCCGCCAAGGGACCGGGGAAGTAGGCCTCAGCCCTTCTTTTTCTTGGCCTGCACCGTCTCCACGCTCTCGCCTGGGAAGAGGGGCAGCTCCGTGAGGGAGGTCCCCGCCTTGGTGAGGGGCACCTTGGGGAGCGGGGGATGGACCGCCACCGAGGGCGGGGTCGCCGCTCCGCTCTTCATGAGGCCTTCCAGGGCCTTCACGAAGTCCGGCAGGTCCTTGAAGTCCCGGTAGACGCTGGCGAAGCGCACGTAGGCCACGGAGTCCAGGTGCTTGAGGTGGTCCATGACCAGCTCCCCGAGCTCCCGGCTGGGCACCTCCCGGTCCGGCTGCTCCAGGAGCCGGGCCTGGATGTCCCCGGCCACCTCCTCCAGCTGGGGCAGGGAGACCGGGCGCTTCTGGCAGGCGATGGCCAGGCTCTTCAGGAGCTTCTGGCGGTCGAAGGGCTCCCGCCGCCCGTCCTTCTTCACGATGATGAGGGGTACCTCCTCCAGCCGCTCGTAGCTGGTGAAGCGCCGGCCGCACTTCAGGCACTCCCGGCGGCGGCGGATGGCCTCCCCCTCCCGGGACTCCCGGGAGTCCACCACCTTGTCTTCGGTATGTCCGCAAAAGGGGCAGCGCATGCTCAAGATTAGCGGGGTGTGGCCCGGCGGGGCGCCCCCGGATTAGGGGGGGCCCGCCAGGACCACGCGATTCCGCCCCTCGCTTTTGGCCTGGTAGAGAGCCTTGTCCGCCGCCTCCGTGAGGGCGGCGGGGTCCTGGAAGGCCGGATAGGCCGCGACACCGCAGCTGAATCGGACCTGGCGGGGTTCCTGGCTGAAGGGGAAGACTACGGCAGAGAAGCTCTCCCGAAGGGAATCGAGGAGGCTCCGGGCCTGGGGTCCGTCGGTGTCCGGCAGCACCACCACGAATTCCTCCCCGCCGTAGCGCCCGATGACGTCGGCCTTTCGAAGGCGCTGCTGAAGCATCCTGGACAGGCCGCGCAGCACGCGGTCCCCCCCCGGGTGCCCGTGGGTGTCGTTGACGCGCTTGAAGTGATCGAGGTCGATCATGGCGAGGCTGAGGGGTTCCCGGATGCGGGAGGCGCGGGCCAGCTCCCGGGCCAGCTGTTCCTTCATGGCGGAATGATTGAGCAGGCCGGTGAGGCTGTCCCGGACCATGAAGCTGCGCAGCCTGCGCCCCCGAAGCCCCCGGCTGGTGACGATGGAGACCAGCTGGCGGCCGTCCACGGGCTTGTTCAGGAAATCGTCCGCCCCCATCCTCATGGCCTCCAACTGGCGATCGCGCCCCGCCTCCGCGGACAGGAAGACGATGGGGATCCCCAGGTAGGTGTCCTGCTGCCGGATGACGGAGGCCAATTCCAGCCCGGTGCACCCGGGCATGTACATGTCCAGGAGGATCAGGTCCGGGCGCCGCTCCACCAGGGGCTGCATGACGTCCAGGGGGTCCACGACCACCGTGGTGCTCATGCCCGCCTGGCGGAGGGTGAGGCTGTGGTGCTGGGCGGCGATGGCGTCATCCTCCACGATGAGCACGTGGAGGGAGTCCTGCTTGTGGAAGAGGTTCAGCTCGTCGAGCTTCTCCAGCACCGAGAAGGGGTCCACGGGCTTAGGGAAGAAGGCCTGGGCGCCGGCCCGGACGGCCTCCAGGCGGTACTGGAGGGAGGCCTCTTCGCCCAGGACGATGAGGGGGAGGGGCCGGTCCCGGGTCTTTTGCAGGTTCGCCAAGGGCCTCAAATCCATGTGGTCGTGTCCGGAGAGCTGGGTGTCGATCACCGCCAGCAGCGTAGGCGCTTGGGCCAGGGCCTCCACGAGATCCGCCGGCCGCACGTGGGTCTCCACGGGGAAGGCGAAGGAGGGGAACTGGCGCCCCAGGTTCTCCCGGAGGGCGGGGTCCGTGCTGCAGAGGCGGATGCACCCCGAGGGCTCCGGGCCGGCGGCGGGGTCCGGCGGCGGCTGGGGGGCCTGCTCCTGGGAGGCGGCCCGCCGCGCCCCCTGGATGCGCGGA
>CAYSXG010000236.1:4246-4976 GCA_964434895.1 uncultured Solibacteraceae bacterium
GGGGGGGCGCGGGGGGGGGGGGGGGGTCCGGGGGGCCTGGTGGGGCTGGTCCCCGGAGGGTGGCCCGCCGAACCTCCTGGATGCGGGAAGGGATTTCGTCGAGGGCATCGGGGCTCGGCGGGCTTCCCCCCTGCTCCAGGGCCTGAAGGAAGGTCTCCAGGTTCCGAGCCGCCTGGCCCATGGCCGGGAAGCCGAAGGTGCCCCCGCTGCCCGCCAGGCGGTGGGCGATGCGCCGAAGGTTCTGCAGCCGGGTCGCCGGGGCGCCGAGGGTCCAGGCCTCCTCCAGTTCCCTCAGCTGGTCTTCCAGGCCCAGGGCGAAGGTCTCCCGGATGGCCTTCAGCTGGGCGAGGATCTCCGGCCGCGGATCAGCCATGGGCCGCCTCCCAGATGCTCCGAACCAGGCGGGGCAGGGAGATGGGGTCGAAGGGCTTGGGCACCACGTCCAGGGCCCCCAGTTCCTTGTAGTGGGAGACTTCCTGGGGCTGGACCTTGGCCGTGATGAAGCAGACGGGAATCTGCGAAAGGGCCGCGCGCTTGCGCAGCTCCTGGAAGGTGGCGGGCCCGTCCATGCCGGGCATCATGACGTCGAGGAGGATCAGGTCGGGCTGGAAGGCTTCGGCCCTGTCCAGGGCCTCCTGGCCGGAGGCGCACAGCTTCACCGTGAAGCCGCCGATGGCCTGGAGGCTCAGGTGGGCCAGCCTGGCGCAGCGCAGCACGTCTTCCCGGGTGA
>CAYSXG010000236.1:4986-5415 GCA_964434895.1 uncultured Solibacteraceae bacterium
GGATTTCGGGCCAGGTTTCGACACGGAGGATCGGCCGGAGTTCGCGGGTCATGACCCCCTTTTGGGGCCGGAAGGGGGCCCCCCAAATTTCGGCCCTAGGCCTCGACCACCCGGGGCTCCAGGACGACCTTCGAGGTGATGGAGTTGGCTACGAAGCAGTATTTGTGGGCCTTGTGGAAGAGCTCCACCACCTTGGCGGCGCTGGTGCCCCGGGTCACGCGGATCGTGGGCCGGAGGCGGATCTCGGAGACGCGGGTGACCTTGTCCACCGTGGCCAGCACGGACTCCGCGCGGTCTTCGTAGGCGGTGACCTCGAGCTTGGTCTTGGCCGCCAGGGCCAGGAAGGTGAGCATGTGGCAGTTGGCCAGGGCCGCTCCCAGCATGTCCTCGGGGTTCCATCGGTGCCCGGTGCCCGCGTACTCGGCCGCG
>CAYSXG010000237.1:0-5389 GCA_964434895.1 uncultured Solibacteraceae bacterium
CAACATCTGCTCCAACCAGGGCCTCATCGCCCTGCGCGCCAACATCTGGCTGCAGCTGGCGGGCCCCGAGGGCCTGCGGGGCATCGCCGAGCAGAACGTCGCCAAGGCCCAGTACCTGCGGCAGCGCCTGCTGGAGCTCCCGGACTGGAGTCCCCTGCCCGAAGCGGGCTCGGACCAGCCCTTCTTCAACGAGTTCGCCCTGCGCTACGCCGGGGACATGGAGGCCATGAGCGAGGCCCTGATGCAGGAGGGCATCCTGCCGGGCCTGGACCTCACGCCCTACGGCTACCCCAACGCCGTTCTCTGGTGCGCCACGGAGATCAACACCCGGAACCAGATCGAGCACGTCATCGAGGTCCTCGCCCGGGTGGCTTCCCGCATCGAGGTCTAGATCCATGCCCTTCCGCTTACGCGAGCCCCTCGACCGCCTGCGCGTCGCCCCCGACGCGCTGGAGGCCTGGTGCGCCAAGTGGAAGGTCGTGGAGCTGGCGTTCTTCGGCTCCGTGCTGAGGGAGGACTTCAGGCCCGATAGCGACGTGGACGTGATGGTGGTCTTCGCGGAGGACGCGCGCTGGGGTCTGTTCGAATTCTCGGCCATGGCGGACGAGCTGGAAGGCCTCTTTTCCCGACCCGTGGACCTGCTGACCCGCCGATCCATCGAGCAGAGCCATAATTGGATCCGCAAGAAGGCCATTCTCGAAGGGTCACGGGTCGTCTATGCCGCGTGATGAAGGGACGCTCCTGGACATGGCGCGGGCATGCCGCCATATCCTCGAATTCACAGAGGGCGTGAACGAGGGCACGTTCGTGGGAACCTACCGCCTTCAGGCTCTCGTCCAGCACGAACTCATGATCCTCGGGGAAGCGGCCAAACGCCTCTCGACCGCTTTCCGCGCCGCCCACCCCGAACTTCCCCTCAAGGAGGCGGCGGGCATGAGGGACCGGCTGATTCACGCGTATGACGACGTGGACCCCGAGCTGGTCTGGGAAGCCGCGACCCGCAGCGCTCCAGAGCTCCTCCGTTCCCTCGAGCCCCTCCTTCCTCCGGCTCCGCAACAAGATTCTTAGGACACCGCGATGAACCTCCGCCAACGCGAACCCCTCATCTTCGCCCGCAGCGTCCCCGCCAACTGGGCCATGACCCTGCCCAAGCTGGACGGCCCACCCCCCGCGGACACGCGGCCCCCCCACCTCCGGCGCTCGGGCTTCGCCCCCCTCCCCACCTGCAGCGAGCCCGAGGTCATCCCCCACTTCACCCGCCTCTCCCTCTGGAACTACGGCATGGACCAGGGCATGTACCCCCTCGGCTCCTGCACCATGAAGCACAACCCCCGGCTCAACGAGAAGGTGGCGGCCATCCCGGGCTTCGCCGAAAGCCACCCCATGGCCTCGGAAGCCCTCGTCCAGGGCAACCTGGCCCTGCTCCACACCCTCCAGGAATGGCTGAAGGAGGTGACGGGCCTCGACGCGGTCACCCTGCAGCCCAGCGCCGGCGCCGCCGGGGAGCTCACGGGCGTGCTGCTCATCCGCGCCTACCACGTGGCCCACGGGGCCAAGCGCCGCTACTTCCTCATCCCCGACAGCGCCCACGGCACCAACCCCGCCACGGCCGCCATGGCGGGCTACGAGGTGCTGGACGTGGCCTCGGGCCCCGACGGCTGCGTGTCCTTCGAGGACGTCACGGACCCCGCCAACGGCAAGGTCAAGAAGGGCCTCGCCAGCCTCGTGGCGGAGTTCGGCGAGGAGATCGCCGGCCTGATGATCACCAACCCCAACACCCTGGGCATCTTCGAGCCCCGCATCGACGAGATCACCAAGCTCGTCCACGGCGTGGGCGGCCTCGTCTACATGGACGGCGCCAACATGAACGCCCTCGTGGGCGTGGCGCGGCCGGGGGACTTCGGCATCGACGTCATGCACATGAACCTCCACAAGACCATGTCCACCCCCCACGGCGGCGGCGGCCCCGGCGCGGGCCCCGTGGCCTGCGTCGCACGGCTGGAGCCCTTCCTGCCCCGCCCCGTGGTGGTGCGCGAGACCACCACCGTCGGCGCGGGGGAGGGGCCGGTCCACACCTACCGCTGGGACTGGGACCGGCCCCAGAGCAACGGCAAGGTGCACACCTTCTACGGCAACTTCGGCATGCTGGTGCGCGCCCTGGCCTACTGCTACAGCCACGGCGGCGACGGCCTGCGCGAGGCCACGCTGCGCGCCATCGTGAACGCCAACTACATCCGCAAGGAACTCGAAGGCGTCTACCACCTGCCCATCCCCTCGCCCACCATGCACGAGGTGGTCTTCAACGACGCCCTCCAGGCCAAGCGGGACGTCCACACCCTGGACATCGCCAAGCGCCTCATCGACTACGGCTTCCACCCCCCCACGATCTACTTCCCCATGGTGGTCGGCGGCGCCCTCATGATCGAGCCCACGGAGAGCGAGTCCAAGGAGGAGCTGGACGCCTTCGTGGCGGCCATGAAGGCCATCGCCCAGGAGGCCGAAGAAAACCCGGACCTGCTCCACCAGGCCCCCCTCACCGCCCCCCTCCGCCGCCTGGACGAAACCACCGCCGCCCGGAAGCCGGTGCTGAGGTGGGTGAAGGGGTAGGGGACGGATCGGAATCGGGACACACGCAGCGTCTTCCGGGGCCTCCGTGTCCAGCTTCGTCGGTACACCTTCTTACAGTCTTATATCTTTAGTCTACCAAGCCAATCAATTAAGTCTTCAAGAGCTATACCTCGTTTATTTGGTTCATCATTTTCATTAAAACCATTAGCTATCAACTCATCACCAATACAATCTTGGATGTCTAATCTCTCCTTATTTGAGAGCGGACCATTTTTCTCCAAATATTGATATAATTCTGGACATCGATTTTTAACAACATCGCAAAGAAGTAAATACTGATCGCGTGAGAGCCCACGGGGAATATTCTTAATCATGGCTGTATTCTCCATGCGCTACTATTCCTTGCCCAAGTTGATATAACCTTACCAGCTTTGTTTAAGATCACAGTAGCATTCTGCCCAACATATTTAACTCTCCCATCGCTTTGTGCAACCATCTTGAGCGGTTTACTTACTGCTTCAGCCATGGCCTTGGTAGATACACCAACACCATCCCGGCTGATCGCCTGATTAATCCCGTGCTTGGTAAAGCCCGTAATTTTTCCAGCTTCCGGTAGAGTTTCTGCCGCCGTCGTTGCGGCTGCTGCTCCTTTACTAGTAGCTGAGCCAGCGGCTCCAACTCCAGCTTCTGTTACTGTCTCTACTTTCGCAGCTACTGTAAATGTTTTACTTGTAGATAATCCAGGTGCAGCTGTGAGAATTACTTGGGCAGTCGCAATGGCCCCAGTCTTCAGCAGCTCCTTATTCGAAATAACTTCGCCATTCTGAGCCCTTGCGTTGACTTGCGAAAGAGAATCACCACCCGGCGTCAGCACCTTGTAGGCCGCATTAAGGAAACCTAGGCCGACCCAACTTCCGTAGCTCCCTCGCTCATAAGCCGATTGGCCTTGCGCATCAAGGTATTGACCCACTGATTGTGACGGTCCGTCCGTCAACCCGTTCGGGTCGATCCGCATGGCCGGGTTGTTCAAGCAGTAATCGTAGAGGTTGAACGTCTGCGGGTTCATGTAGTCAAAGGGTGCGGCCGGATCCGGACTCAAAAACCTGTGATACATCGGCGCATAGAACCTCGCCTGCATGTACACCAGTCCGCTGGGATCCGTCTGCTCGTGATTCGTGAACCCCTTGGCGAACTTGGCCATCGTGGTCGGATCTGTCAAAGATTCACCAAACGGCATGTACTTCTGGGCGATGGTGCTGCCGTCGGGATTCACCAGGAGCCGGGGGCTGCCCAGATGGTCCACCAGGGTAACGTGCATGCCCGTTGCGTCCAGCTCTCCCACCTCCTTGGTGCCCAGGTAGAGCACGTCCCGCTTCCAGGCTGGCTTGCTGCTGGGCGTGGCGGTGCCCACAGTGACGTGCAGCAGCTTGGTGGCGCCGCCGCCGAGGTTGTTGGCCTGGAGCGTGTAGTCCGTGGTCTGCGTAGGGGTGACGCTCAGGCTGGAGGTGCCCGTCACATCCACGCCCACGGTGTCCCCGACGCCGGCGAAGAGGCGCAGGCTCGTCACCGTGCCCTGGGTGGTCCAACGCAGGATGGTGCTTTGGCCCGGGCTGAGGCTGGTGGCATCGGCGCCGAAGCTGAGGATCTGGGGGCCCGCCAGGGTCACCGTGAAGCGGGCCTGGGCCGTCTTCGTAGGATCCTGCACGCTGGTGGCCGTGATGGTGAAGGTACCCACGGTGCCCGCGGGGGCCGTCCAGTTCACTGTCGCCGGGCTCTGGATGGTGGAGGTGGAGCTGAGGGTGCCGCCGTCGCAGCTCCAAGTGAGGCGCGCGTCGCTGGCCCCGAAGGTGGCCGTGATGGACTGGGCTTGGCCCGCAGGGACCACGGCGCTGGTGGGGCTCAGGGAGAGGCCGCCGGCGGCATTCACCATGAGGTAGTAGTAGGCGCTGTGCAGGCTCCCGCAGGCGCTGGTGATGTTCACCCAGTAGGAGGAGCCGTTGTCCGCGAGGGAGGTGGTGCGGACGTAGGTGGCCGAGGTGGCCCCCGGAATGAGGGTGCCCCCGGTGTACCACTGGTAGGCCAGGTTGCTGCCCGTGGCCACCACCGTGAAGGTGGCCGGCTGGCCGGCCGTGGTGGTGACGGAGCCGCCGTCACTGGTGATGGCCAGCGGGGTGCATCCGGAGGTGCTGAAATTCAGGGTCGCGGAAAGGCCCATGTTGCCGGCGGCGTCGTAGGCCTTGGCCACCAAGGGATGGGTGCCGTTGCCCAGGTTCGCGCTGTCCAGGGTCATGCCATAGGGCGCGGCGGTACTCGTTCCCCTAAGCAGCCCGTCCACGTAGAACTCCACCTTGGTGACGCCCACGTTGTCCGTGGCCGTGGCGGCCAGTGTGATGGTGCCGGTGCTGCCGCTCTCGGATACCGTCACGGCGGGGGCCTGGGTATCTACCACACCCAGGGTGGCGCTGACGCTGGTGACGCTGCCTGCCCCGTTGCTCACCGCCACGCTGAAGGTGGCGCCGTTGTCCCCCGCCACCGTGGCGGGCGTCGTGTAGCTGGATCCCGTGGCCCCGGCGATGGCGCTGCCGTTCCTGCTCCACTGGTAACCGAGGTTCAGGCCCGTGGCGCCCACGCTGAAGGTGGCCGTCTGGCCCGCGTTCACGGTAGCGTTCCCGGGCTGGCTCGTGATGACCGGCGTGGTCACCACGCTCAGGGTGGCGCTGGCACTGGTCACGCTGCCCGCCCCATTGCTCACCGTCACGCTGAACGTGGCACCGTTGTCCCCCGCCACCGTGGCGGGCGTCGTGTAGCTGGACCCCGTGGC
>CAYSXG010000238.1:0-5374 GCA_964434895.1 uncultured Solibacteraceae bacterium
GTGCACGTTGTCGCAGCGGAAGTCGCGCGCGTAGTAGTCCTTGTGGCCGCCGCAGTAGAAGACCGTGGAGGGCGTGATGACGCCCTTCTCCACGCCCGCGATGGCCATGAGCAGCTTCCAGGTGGAGCCCGGGGCGTAGATGCCCTGGGTCACGCGGTTCAGCATGGGCCGCTCGGGATTGCGCAGGTAGCGGTCCACCATGTCCTGGCTGAGGCGGTTGAGGAAGAGGTTGGGGTCGTAGGTGGGGCTGCTGTAGAGGGCCAGGACGCCGCCGTCCCGGAGGTCGAGGACCACGCCGGCACCGCGCTCCTGGCCGAAGGCCTTCACCATGACCTGCTGGAGCCCCGCGTCCAGGGTCAGGAAGACGCTGCGGCCGGGCCGGGCGTCCACCTGGCCGTAGAGGGCCACCTCCCGTCCCAGGTGGTCCACCAGGATGCGGCGCTGGCCGTCCACGCCCCGGATCCGGTCGTTGTGGGTGGCCTCCACGCCGGTGACCCCGACGATCTCCCCCATTTGGTAGCGGCCCGGCTGTTTGGCCATCTGTTCGGGTCCGACTTCGGAAACGTAGCCCAAGGCGTGGCCCGCCAGGCCATCCCCCTGGTAGACCCGCCGGGGGGCCACCTGGATGCTGAGGAAGGGGAAGCGCGCCCGCAGCTTCTCCGCCTGGGCGATGCCCGCCTCGTCCAGGTTGTCCAGCAGCACCAGGGCCCGGTTGTTCCCGGCGCCGCGCAGGGCCTGGGCCCGGCGGCGCAGGGTCTCGGGTTCCAGCCCCAGGGCCGGAGCGAGGGGATCCAGCTCCCCAAGATCCTTGGGCAGGTCCTCCTGCTGGAGCACCAGGTGGAGGGCCCGGCGGTTGTCCACCAGCTTGTGGCCGTTCCGGTCGAAGACCAGGCCCCGGGGGGCCGGGGTGGCCCGGACCTTGACCGCCTGTTGGAGGGCCAGGTTCTGGAGCTCGCTGCGCCGCAGCACCTGCAGGTTCCCGTAGACCAGGCCCAGGAGGGCCATGATGGCCCACACGGCCCCTTGGCCGAGGTTCAGCCGCTGGCGGAGGAGGTGGCGCTGGCGGAGATCCACCCTACCTCCGGGGATAGGCGCCGTAGAGGCGCCAGGCCAGGGGTCCCCAGGCCAGGGAGGAGGCGGCCGTCCAGAGCCAGAGGGTGCCCCAGGCGTGGGGCCCGTTGGCCAGGGCCAGGGCCCCGTGGACCAGGAGGCCGTGGACCACCAGGGTGAGGCCCGCCATGGCCACGTAGAGGCGCTTGGATTCCGGGGGCCTCAGCTGGAGGCCGGTGCGCATCAGGAGGAGGAGGGTGAGGTTGGCCCAGGCGGTGCCGCCCCCGTGGGGGACGAGGCGGAGGGAGCCTTCCACGATCCACCCGGCGGCCACGGCCATCAGGGCCGAGGCCCGGACATCCCGCACCAGGGGCAGGAGGGCCACCAGCAGGAAACCCTGGACGATGGCCTGGAGCAGGGGCAGGGGGGCCAGGAGGGCCAGCAGGGGTAGGGCCACCAGGGCCCATAGCCAGGGCCTCACGGGCGGGGGGGCCGAGCGTCGGGTCACGGGGTCCCCGCCTTGGTCTTGGGGGCCGTGGGAGGGGGGGCCGGGGCCTGCAGCTCCAGCGGGGGGCTCGGGGGCAGGAGGAGGACCAGGGCCAGCCGGTCCAGGGGGGCCGCCAGGGCCACCTCCACCCCCAGCTCGATTTCCCGGGGGCGCACCCGGCTCACGGTGCCCACCAGGAGGCCCCGGGGGAAGACGCCGTCCAGCCCCGACGTGAACACCTGCTCGCCGGGCTGCACGATCTCCTGGCTGCTGATGTAGCGGATCTCGGCGCGGCCGGGCCCCGTACCCAGGAGCACGCCGGTGGCCCGGCTCCGGGCCAGCATCACGCCGGTGGAGGCGTTGTAGGCGTCCAGGGGCAGCACGGTGCATTGGCGGGTCCCCACCTGCCAGACCCGGCCCACGATCCCCTCCGGGGCGATGACCCCCTGGTCCGGGACCAGGCCGGCGTCCAGGCCCTGGTCCAGCACCAGGCCGCCGTAGGGGGCCCGGCGCAGGTTGGCCAGGATTCTCGCGGCCCTCAGCTCCAGGGGCAGCAGCTGGCGCAGGCCCAGGAGGCGCACCGCGTCGGCACCCTCGGCCAGGCGGGGGGCCTCCTGGCTGCGCTGGAGCTGGAACTGCTGGACCTGGGCGCGCAGCTGCTGGAGCTCCCCCTGGGCCTGCCGCAGGTCGGAGTTACGCACCCGGCGGGCCGCCTGCCAGGCCTCGAAGCGCCCGGAGATCCCCAGGAGGGGATGGACCACCGCCTGGGAGCCCTTGCGGGCCCAGGCGTCCACGCCGCGGTTGCGCAGCACCCAGACGCCGTGGCCCAGCCACAGGGCGGCCAGCAGCAGGATTTCCCATCGCCGGGAGGCGGTGGAGCCGGCGCGCCTCAAGGGGGGTCTCCCGGGGTCTCGGGATGGGCCATGGTCAGTCCAGGATCTGGATGCGCCTCAGGAAGGGGATGTCCTCCAGCAGCATGGCGGTGCCGCGCACCACGGCGGTCTGGGGCTGCTCCGCCCGGAAGACGGGCAGGTGGGTCTCCTTGCGGATGCGCTCCTCCAGGCCCTGGATCAGGGAGCCACCCCCCGCCAGGCAGATGCCCCGCTCGATGAGGTCCGCGGCCAGCTGGGGCGGGGTCTCGTTCAGGGCCTTGCGCACCAGCTCGATGATGGCGTTCACGGGCTCCGCCAGGGCCTCCCGGATCTCCGCGTCGTTGAGCGTGAGGGTCTTCGGCAGCCCCTCGAACTGGTCCCGTCCCGAGATCTCCATGGTGCGGGGCGTCTCCGTGGGGAAGGCGCTGCCGAGGGTCCACTTCACCTCCTCGGCGCTGGATTCGGAGATGAGCACGTTGTACTTCTCGCGGATGTACTTGATGATCGCCTCGTCCATCTCGTCGCCGGCGATGAGGATGGAATCCGAGAAGACCTTGCCGTTGTAGGAGATCACCGCCACGTCGGCCGTGCCGCCGCCGATGTCCACGATCATGCAGCCGCGCTTCTCGTTGATGGCCAGGCCCGCCCCGATGGCGGCCACCATGGTCTGGTCCACGAGGAAGACCTCCCCGGCCTTGGCCTCGTAGCAGACCTGCTTCACCGCCCTGCGGGCCACCTGGTGGGCCCGGGGGGGGACGGACACCACGATGCGGGTCCTCGCCAGGCCGCGGTTGGGGCGCGCCTTGTGGATGAAGGCCGCCAGCATCTTTTCCGCGGCGTCCACCTCGAAGATCATGCCGTCCTTCATGGGGCGGATGGTGCGCACGCCCTGGGGGGTGCGGCCCAGGAGCTGCTTGGCCTCGTCGCCCACGGCCTCCACCTCGCCGGTGAGGGTGTTCATGGCCACGATGGAGGGCTCGTACACCACGATGCGCCCGTGCTGCTTGCTATGGACCAGGACCGAGGCCGTGCCCAAATCGATGGCGAGATCGGTGGTGAACATGTTGGACCAGAATTCGCCTGAGAAAATAGAGGCCACGCACAGCTCCAGTAAACCCCTTAGGGTGCCACGGAAATGCCTCTGAAAACAGGGCTTTTCAAGGGTTCAGGCCGAGGCGGCGGCCTCCAGGACCTCGCGCACCAGGCGGCCGGGGTCCAAGCGGGAGGCCAGGTCCCGGTGGTAGCCGGGCACCCAGGTCCTTCCCTTCACCAGGAGGAAGGGGATGGCCCGCTTGCCGGTCTCCCGTTCCAGCCGGGCCGCGGCCTCCGGATCCGCCTCGATGTCGAGCTTGGGCAGGTCCAGGCCCGCCTCCCGCATCCAGCGGTCCAGGCGCCGGCAGTCCCCGCACCAGGGGGCGCTGTAGACGACCACGTCCACGTCCTTGAGCAGGCTGGCATTCACAGGGACTCCCTCCGCCGTTGGCGGAGGCGCCCGGCACTGTCATTCTGAGGCATTCGGCCCCCTTTTGCACCGGAGACCTCCCATGCAGCTTCGCCATGCCCTCCCCCTCGCCTCCCTGGCCCTCCTGGGCCTCGGGTGCGGCCGGACCTCCACCGACGCCAGCCCCGTTCTCGTCCGCGTGGGGCGGGAATCCATCAGCGAGAAGGACGTCCAGGACCTGGTCAACGTCCTGGCCCCGGACGCCGTCCAGCGGGAGCGCCTCCTGGGCCAGGAGGGCCGGGCCACGCGCATGGCCTGGGCCCAGCAGCTGGCCAGTCAGAAGGCCATGGTCCAGATGGCCGAGATGGAGGGCCTCGACAAGGATCCCAAGGCCAAGCTGCTGATCGAAAGCGCCGTGGCCAAGGCTTACGGCGAGGTGCTGTTGGGCCGCATGGCCGCCAAGCTGGAGCCCTCTGAGGCCCAGCTCAAGGACTTCTACGCCACCATCGCCGCCCAGCGCAAGGCCATGGGCCAGGAGACCCCGGCCTTCGAGCAGGTGAAGCCCCAGCTGGTGCAGGGCTGGCAGCAGCAGCAGATGGAGCGCCTGCGGGGGGACCTGGAGAAGGAGATCGCCCAGAAGGTCCCCACCACCTTCGCCCAGGACGCCAAGGTCGAGGCGCCCCTGGGCTAATCCCTGAGGCTCCTCGGGACAGGGGCCTTCGGGCCCCTTTCGGCCCTGGAGCCCGGCCACTGGTCCCGGGGAAACTGCAGTTCGGTGGAGCGGAGCGGCAGCCCCGGCGAGGGGCTCGCCTTTGGGCCGGGGGGTGCGCATCTTCGAGGGGCCGGCCCTTCGGCCGGGGCTTCTGCGTCCGGAAGGTTCGGACCAGGTCGTAATTTCGGGCGGGCGCCACTACCCTGTCCCCATCTCCGGACCCTCCATGCGGACACGCGAATCCCTGGACGCCCTTTCGCGGCGCTTCCGCCGCCCCGGCAGCTGGGGGGCCGTCATGGTCTTCGGCGTGGTCTGGATCGCCGTCCGCCTGCTGCTCCTGCCCCCTTCCAGCCAGTTCGGTCCCAGCGAGATCGCCCTTCCCATGCTCCTGCTGCTGGGGAATCTCGCCCTGGCGCCCCTGCCTTGGCAGTGGACCGGCGACGAGCGCAGCCGGGCCTCGGCCCGCCGGGGCCTCCTCCTTTCGATCCCCGCCAACCTTCTTTGGCTGGCCCTGGCCATGGGGCTGCTCCGCAGCTCCGGCCTCTTCCCGGTCTTTGCGCCCCCACCCCATCCGGCCCCGCCCCCTCCGGAATCCGGGGTCGCCCCGCCGGCGCCCGCCCACCCGGAGGGAGGGAGCCCCGCGCCACCTCCCGTGGCTCCGCCCCCCCCCGCGATCCCGCCGCCGGCGCCGGTTTCTGAACCCCCCGCGCCCCCTCGGGCCCCGGAGGAGGCCGCTCCGGAGGGCCGGCCCCCGGGCCCCGGGGAGGCCCCTCCGCCGGACCTGCCCCCGCCTCGTCCCCCTCATCCCCATC
>CAYSXG010000239.1:0-5349 GCA_964434895.1 uncultured Solibacteraceae bacterium
CTAACGCCGCCGAGCTGCGGGAGGCCCTCGCCCAGGCGGAGTCCCGGCCGGGGCCCTTCCTGCTGGACGTCCGGATCCCCGCGGAATGCCCCCCACCGGAGCCCGCCCCGCTCTTCTCCCCCTGCGGCCCCATGCCCCGTTACCGCTAGGGTCGGGCCCATCCATCCGGAAACCGAGCTACGCTGGGTTCTGCGGTCACCCTGTGGGGGACGCAGAATCCCTCTTTCCATCGTGGGGCATCCCCCAGCCCGCCCTCCTCGGAGCCCGAATGTCCGAACCCTCCTCCCTGCGCCTGCTCATGCTCAGCGTGGGGGGCCTCCTGGGGCAGAACGTCCTGGACTGCCTGGAGGGTCGAAGGGAGGGGGTGCGCCTGGTGGGGGCCAATTCCGAGGCGGGCAATCCCCGGAACTTCCGCTGCGACGCCGCCTACCTGACCCCCTCCACCGCGGAGCCGGACCGCTTCCAGGAGCGCCTCCTGGACATCATCGAGGCCGAGGGCCCGGACCTCGTCATCCCCGGGAGGGACGAGGATCTCGCGGCCCTCTGCCGCCTCTGGGATCTCCGCCCGGATCTCCGGCCCATCCTGCCCTGTGGCCCCAGTTCGGCCCTCGAAGTGATCCGGGACAAGTGGGAGAGCTTTTGCTTCGCGAAGGACCGGGGCCTGCGCTTCGCCGAAAGCGCCCTCGGGGGCCGCTCCGATGTCCGGGCGGACCTGGAGGACCTGGTGGCCCGGCACGGCTTCCCCCTCCTGGCCAAGCCCCGGGGCGGGTGGGGCTCCTCCGATGTCTACATCGTCCGGACCCCGGACCAGCTCCGGCGCCTTCTCGACGAGGGGGACTTCCTCGTCCAGGAATACCTGGATCCCCTGCCGGACCTGGAGACCTGGGCCCGGCGGCTGGAATTCGGGCTCCCCCTGGGTTTCTCCCTGCCGGAGCCGCGGATCTACGCCGCCCAGACCCTCATCACCCCTGGAGGGGAGGTCACCCGCTTCTGCTGCACCGTGAACCGCATGGTCCTCGGGCGCCCCGAATGGACCGCTCCGGTGGTCCCCCCCGCCCTGGAGGCCTTGGCCCAGGCCTACGCCGAAGCCGTGGCGGGGATGGGCTGGGTGGGCCCTTTCAACCTCCAGTGCAAGCAGCTCCCGGACGGCTCCTTCGCCGCCTTCGAAATGAACGGGCGCTTCACCGCCAGCACCTCCAGCCGGCTCCGCTTCGGGCACGACGAGCTGGGGGCCCTGGTCCACCACTTCGTGGGCCCCGGGCGGCTGCCGAACTGGGAAGGCCCCCTCGACCTGGACCGATGGATCGTCAAGACCCTCACGGAGGAGGTGGTCCTTCGGACGGAGGTGGAGGATCTCGAGCGCTCCGGCCGCTGGGAGAGGGGCTAGGCCAGAGTGGACCCCAGCAGGGTGCGGCCCCCGTCCACCACCAGGACCTGCCCGGTGACGAAGTCCCAGCCGCAGGCGAGGGACAAGGCCACTTCCGCCACGTCCGCGGGCTGCCCCACACGCCGCAGGGGCGTGGCCTCCCGGGCCCGGCGGCGCAGGCCCTCCGCGTCCGGGGCCCCCTCGAGGATGGGGGTCTCCGTGAGGCCCGGGGCGATGGCGTTGACCCGGATCTCCGGGGCCAGGGCCAGGGCCAGGGACTTGGTCATGGCGATAAGGCCCGCCTTGGAGGCGCAGTAGGGGATGGAACTCCCCCGGCCCGTGAGCCCCGCCACCGAGGCGATGTTGAGGATCCGTCCCCCGCCTCGGGCCCTCATGCCCGGCACCACCGCACGCACGCAGTGTAAGGCCCCCTTGAGGTTGACCGCCAGGATGCGGTCCCAGAGATCGCCGTCCAGGGCCTCCAGGTTCCCGTGGGGCACGTGGCGGGTGATCCCGGCATTGTTCACGAGGATATCGACGCCCCCGAGGCCCCGCTCCACCGTCTCCACCATGGCCGCGACCTCGGCCTCCCGGGCCACGTCCGCCTGCACGGCCAGGGCCTCGGTCCCTCGGTCCCGCAGCTCCCGAACGACGCCCTCGGCCTCGGCCCGGGACCGGGAATAGCCCACGGCCACGGCGGCCCCCTCCTCGCCAAAGGCCAGGGCGATGGCCCGGCCGAGCCCCGTCCCCCCACCGGTGACCAGGGCCACCTTCCCCCTCAGTCGCATGGGCCCTCCTCTCCCGTCCACGTCCCCCGCTGGCGGCACCAGCGATGCCAGAGCCCCCGGAAGAAGGCCTCCCGATCCCGGGCCCGGGCCTGCAGATCGCAAAGGGGGGAGCGGAGGAAGCGCTCCCTCAGGCCGGCCCGCTCGGCGCCCAGGGCCTCCGGCGAGGCGGCGGCCTCCGCGGCCTTGCGCACGTAGTCCTCCTCCCCGAGGGCCGCCCAATGCTCGAGGCCCACCTGGGACAGCAGGTAGCGGGGCGTGTGGCAGACGGAACCGGGAAGATCCAGGACCAGCACGGGGACCCCCATCCACAAGGCGTCGCAGATGCTGGTTCCGCCATTGAAGGGGGCGGTGCCCAGGCAGAGGTCCAGCTCCTGGAACTGCCTCAGGTAATCCTGGGCCGGCCCCCGGTAAAAGAATTCCAGGCGGTCCGGGTTCACGCCCTCGTCCTCGAGAACCTCCCGGCGGAGCCGGTGGCCTTCCTCATCCCTCGGCGAGCCCAGCATGAGCCTCAGCCGCGAACCCGGGGCCGCCCGCAGGATCCGCGCGAAGCGCCGCATCATGGCCGGGTTCACCGTCGCGGGATTGTGCAGGCAGCCGAACGTGAAGGGGCGACCGGAGAGACAGGGCTGGGGCGTGGGCTCCGGCCCCTGGGCGCGAACCTGGTAGGCCATGCGGCAGCCCGTCGCCCGGACCAGCTCCTCCGTGAACCAGCCATCCACGGGACCGGGAGGATGGCTGATGGGGTCCCCCCACCGGTAGTCCAGGGTCCCGAGGCCCGTGGTATGGCGGTAGCCCAGCATGGCCACCTGGACCGGGGCCCCCCGCAGGGCGAAGACCCCCAGGCGATTCCAGGCGGTGTAGCCCGAGAGGTCCACCAGGACGTCCACGTCCCGGGAGCGCACGAGCCGCGCGGCCTCCTCGTCCCCCAGGCCGGAAACCGTCTCCCAGCCGTGCCCGTGGGCCCGAAGGCGGGCCGTCTCCTCGTCGTCCGCGGGGTTGTTCGAAAAAAGGGTGATCCGGAGGGCCTGCGGATCGTGGCGAACCAGCAGGGGGTGCACCCAGCGGGCCATGGCGTGGGCCAGGAAGTCCCCCCCCAAGAAGCCCACGTGGAGCTGCTTCGAGGGATCCGGGGCCAGCCAGCGGGGCTCCGAGGGAAGGGCTTCGGCGGGGTACATGGCCCCGGCCAAACGCAGGGTCTGGCGGTGGATCTCCTCCGGCCCCACGCCGGGGTTGTAGCCCAGCCAGAAGAGCCCGGCGTCCGTCCAGTCCCGGGTCCTCTCCGGAGCCTCGATGGCCGCGGCGAAGGCCCGGGCCCCCCGCTCGGGCTCGCCGGCCTGGAACCAGGCGCTGCCCGCCAAGTGGGCGAGGACGGGGGAGGGGTTGCGCCTTCGGGCGCCTTCATAGTGCAGGGCCGCGTCCCCCCATCGCCCCTGGGCCATGCAGACTTCCCCTAGGCCCAGATGGGCCGCGGAGTCGGCGGGGTCCCGGCGCAGAACCTCCCGCAGCAGGGCCTCGGCCCCCTCCAACTGCCCCCCCTTGAAGCAGGCCTCCGCTCGGACCACGAGCACCTGCGGATCGCCCTCGTCCCCCCGGGCCAGCAGGGCCAGGGCCAACCGGGGGAGGCCCGATTCCAAGGCCCGCACCCCCGCGGCCTTCCAGGCCCGGGGATCCTCTGGAAGGCCCAGGGCCGCCATCAACTCTTCCTCCCCCCGGGGGCCCCGCTCCTGAAAGGCCGCGTCGAGGAGCT
Source organism: uncultured Solibacteraceae bacterium (assembly GCA_964434895.1). Taxonomy (GTDB): domain Bacteria; phylum Acidobacteriota; class Holophagae; order Holophagales; family Holophagaceae; genus CAYSXG01. The sequence continues at coordinate 3,902 of CAYSXG010000239.1, forward strand.
CCTCCAGCCAGGCCCAGACCTCGGGTCCGGGGGGCTCCGGACCCAGCAGGGGCCCCGCCAGGGCCAGGGCCTCCCGCAGGCGCCCCTCGGCGACCAGGGAGCGGGCCGCTTCCAGCGGGGCCATGCCCCTCAACCGTGCTGGGCTTCGACCACCGTCAGGGCGGCCAGGTGGATGATGTCGTTGATGTCGCTGTGCCGCTGGAGCACGTGCACCGGCGCGGCCATGCCGCAGGTGATGGGACCGATGACCTCGGCCCCCGCCAGGCGCTGGATGAGCTTGTAGGCGATGTTGCCGCTGTTGAGGTCCGGGAAGATGAGGACGTTGGCCCCCCCCTGCACGTCGGCCCAGGGGTAGCTTTCCGCGAGGATGTCCGCGCTCAGGGCCGTGTCCGCCTGCATCTCCCCGTCGCAGCGGAGGCCCGGGCGGCGCTCCTTCACCAGCTCCACCGCCCGCTTCACCTTGCGGGCGTAGGGGTGGTCCACACTGCCGAAATTGGAGAAGGAGAGCATGGCCACCCGGGGCTCCAGGCCGAAGCGGTTCTGGACCAGGTCCGCCGTGAGGATCGCGATCTCGCTGAGCTCCTCGGGGCCGGGCTCGACGTTCATGGTCGTATCCGCGAAGAAGATCACGCGGTTCTTCATGACCATGGTGTAGACGCCGCAGACCCGCTTGACCCCCGGGCGCGTGCCGATGACCTCCAAGCAAGGCCGGATGGTCTCGGGGTAGTACTGGGTGAGGCCGGAGACCAGGCCGTCGGCCCTCCCCATCCGGCACATGAGGGCGCCGAACACGATGCGGCGACGGGTCTGGCGGTCCGCCTCGAAGCGGGTGACCCCCTTGCGCTGGCGGAGATCGTGGTAGGCCTGGATCATCTCCTCCCGGAAGGGCACCTCCTCGGGGTCCAGGACCTCCACGCCGTGGAGGTTCTCCAGGCCCATCTCCTGGATGAGCCCCCGCACCCGGTCCATGCGACCCAGCAGGATCGGGACGCAGACCCCCTCCTCCACCATGGAGGCGCAGGCCCGCAGGATGAGCGGGTGGTCCCCCTCGGGGAAGACCACGCGCCGGGGATCGGCCTTGGCCCGGTTGACGACGCTGCGGATCACGTCCTTGCTGCGGCCCTGGAGGCCCTCCAGCTGCTCCCTGTAGGCGACGAAGTCCTGGATGGGCCGCCGGGCCACTCCGGTGTCCATGGCGGCCTTGGCCACGGCGGGGGCCACCCATAACAGGACCCGGGGATCGAAGGGCTTGGGGATGATGTACTCGGGGCCGAAGGCGAAGTGCTCGCCGCCGTAGGCCCTGGACACGCTTTCCGGGACGTCCTGCTTGGCCAGCAGGGCCAGAGCCTGGGCGGCGGCCAGCTTCATCTCCTCGTTGATCTCCGTGGCCCGCACGTCCAGGGCGCCGCGGAAGATGAAGGGGAAGCCCAGGACGTTGTTCACCTGGT
>CAYSXG010000240.1:0-5298 GCA_964434895.1 uncultured Solibacteraceae bacterium
GCCACCGCGGCGCGGTTGGCCAGACGGATGGCGAGGAAGACCGATACGCCGAGGGCGATGGTCAGGATCGCCAGGGCGGCGCGGCCCCCCTCCCGAAGCAGGGCCCGCCCCACCAGCCTCCGGGCGAGCCAGTTCACGGAGCCGCCCGGTCGTCGCGCAGCTCGCCGTCCACCATCCGGAGCACCCGATGGCAGCGACGGGCCGCGACCTCGCTGTGGGTCACCAGGACCAGGGCCGCCCCCTCGCGATCCGTGAGCTCCGCAAGCAGATCCAGCACGGCCATGCCGGAGGCCTGATCCAGGTTCCCCGTGGGTTCGTCCGCCAACAGCACCGCCGGTCCCGCGGCCAAGGCCCTCGCCACCGCCGTTCGCTGCATTTCCCCCCCCGATAGCTCCGAAGGCCAGGCCTGGGCGCGGTGGGCCAGGCCCACCCGGTCCAGAAGCTCCTTCACGCGGGGACGGAGAGTCCCGGGTCCCCGGCGGAGGAGCTGAAGGGGAAGCTCCACGTTCTCCTCCACGGTGAGGGTGGGAATGAGGTGGAAGAACTGGAAGATGGTCCCGATCCGCTCCCGGCGCCGCTGGGCCAGCCGCTCCGGGGACATCCCCCCAAGGGACTGCCCTTCGAGCCGGACCTCCCCTCCATCCGGCAGGTCCAGCCCCCCCAGCAGGTTGAGCAGGGTGGTCTTCCCGCAGCCGGAGGGCCCCAGGAGGGCCACCCGTTCTCCGGCCTCCAGGGAGAAGGAGACCCCCCGCAGCACCGCGCGGCCCTCGTAGCGCTTCAGCAGTCCACGGGCTTCGAGGATGGGCACGGCGCCTCCGCTGCGGTCCTGCCGAGAACTCAGTGGACGGTTTCGGGGGCTTCCTTGGCCATGTCGCGGGGGGGCTCGACCCCGCGCCATCCCAGCTTCCATCCGAGGTTCATGACCAGGCTGGCCAGGATGAAGGCGCCGAAGAAGGTGAGGATGAAGACTTCTCGGAAGACGATGAGCAGGGACAGCAGGGCCACCAGGGTCACCATGGTCCACATGGAGGCCCGGGGCGAGGTGGGGCGCTTCTTGAAGCTGGGGAAGCGCACGGTGGAGACCATCAGCAGGCCCACGAGGAAGAGCTCGGCGGCGAACCCGTAGGCGAAGCGGGGGTTGGTGGGGGGGGCCGCCTGCCAAAGGATGACGGAGGCCACGCAGGCCGCCCCCGCCGGGATGGGCATTCCCATGAAGAAGCGGCCGTCCACGTGGCCCACCTGGACGTTGAAGCGGGCCAGTCGGAGGGCCCCGCAGGCGATGAAGAAGAAGCTCGCGGCCCATCCCACCGCCCGGAGCTGGTGGTCCTCCATGCCCAGGGTGAAGAACCCGTAACGGTAGGCGAGGATTGCGGGGGCCATGCCGAAGCTCACCACGTCGGCCAAGGAATCCAGCTGGACCCCGAATTCCGTGGCCGTGTTCGTGGCTCGGGCCACCCGCCCGTCCAGGAAATCGAAGATGCCCGCGCCCATCAGGAGGGCCGCCGCCCACCGGAAGTGGCCCTCGGGATTGGGGCCGGCGGCGTTGATGGACATGACGACGCTGGAGAAGCCGCACAGGATGCTGATGAGGGTGATGCTGCTGGGCAGCGCAAACTTGGAGCGCTGGACCGCCCGCCGGCGGCGCTCTCGACGTTCTTCGGGGCTGAGGCGGGGTCTCATAGGAACCCGTATTGTGGCATGCCCCCCCGCTCCTGGATGGAAGTCAAGTCCCCCGTCGCTTCTTCCGAAGGAGGGCCGGGGTATTCCGGTGCGTCGAGGGAGCATTCTAGGGGCCGTGGGGGTCCTCGCGATCTGCGAGGTCGTCGGAGCCCCCGGGTTCCCCCCCCGATAGTGGTGCGGGCCCCCCTTTGGGCCAGGTCGGCCCGGGTCCTGGCCGGGAGGCTGGGGGCCCCGGGCCGGGTGGCCTGCCAGGAGGGGCGTCTCCACGACGAACTCCCGAAGCTCGGGGTCGCCATCGATCCCGAGGCGCCGGTGGCCTGGGCCAGTAGCCTGGGCGAGGTGAGGGCGCTCCGGCCCACCCGCAAGCTCATCCTGTGCGGGCGCCTCGACTACCTTCCGGCCGGGGGTTGCATGGCCGTGGTGGTGGAGGACGAGCGGCCGGCCATCTACATGCACATGCGCAACATCGGCCAATCCAAGATCCTGGTGCCCATCGAGCTCTACGATCTCGCGAGCCGGATTTCAAAATAGTCAAGTAAACTAAGGGCTCCGGGACGGAATCCGGTACGCCGGCCGTCGGGGTTCGGCGAGGGGTGCTAGGGGATCGTCCCGACCCCGCGGGCTCGCGAAGCGATTCGTGGGACCAGGCCACTCGATGGAGCCTGGGATAGGAGGGAGGCCTCGATCCCTATGGTTAGGGATAGGAATGTAAAGGGGACGGCATGAAGGTGGTGGTCATCGGCGGTGGACATGCGGGGATCGTCCCGACTCCGCGGGCTCGCGAAGCGAAACGCGGGACCAGGCCACTCGATGTGGCCTGGGATAGGAGGGAGGCCTCGATCCCTATGACTAGGGATAGGAACGTAAAGGGGACGGCATGAAGGTGGTGGTCATCGGCGGTGGACATGCGGGGATCGAGGCCGCCCACATCGCGGCTCGCATGGGGGCCTCCACGGTGCTGCTCACCATGAACCTCGACCAGATCGGGCAGATGAGCTGCAACCCGAGCATCGGGGGGGTCGGCAAGGGCCACATGGTGAGGGAACTAGACGCTCTGGGCGGGGCCATGGGTCGGCTCATCGACCAGACCGGCATCCATTTCCGGATCCTCAACGAAAGCCGCGGCGTCGCGGTCCGCGGACCCCGGGCCCAGGCGGACAAGGTGAAGTACCGCATCGAGGCGCGCAGGATGCTGGAGCATACGCCCAACCTCCGCCTCCGGCAGGGCGTGGCCGCCCGGCTGCTTTGGGAGCGCGGGACGAAGGGGCTCCGGGGCGTGGAGCTCCTGGACGGCTCCGTCCTCCCCTGCGATGCGGCGGTCCTCACGAGCGGCACCTTCCTCAACGGCCAGATCCTCATCGGGGAACGGCGCATCGAGGCAGGCCGTGCCGGCGAGCCACCGAGCACCCATCTGAGCGAGCAGCTGAAGGCCCTGGGGCTGCGCCACCGCCGCCTCAAAACGGGCACGAGCCCCCGGCTCGCGCGGGCCAGCATCGATTTCAAGGTCCTGGAGGCCCAGCCGGGGGACGATCCGCCGAGGCCCTTCAGTTTCTTCACGGACCGCGTCCCCCAGCCCCAGGTGCCCTGCCACATCGTGCACACCACCGGCGAGACCGAGGCCATCGTGAGGGAGAACCTGCACCGCTCCGCCATGTACGGCGGCCACATCGAAGGGGTCGGCCCGCGCTATTGCCCCAGCATCGAGGACAAGTACGTCAAGTTCCCGGACAAGGAACGGCACCAGATTTTTGTCGAGCCGGAGAGCCTGGAAACCGAGGAGATCTACCTTTCGGGGCTCTCCACGTCCATGCCCCTGGACGTGCAGGAACGGATGGTCCATAGCCTCCCCGGCTTCGAAGGGGCCGAGATCCTCCGGCCCGGCTATGCCATCGAGTACGACAGCTTCGATCCCCTGCAGCTGCGGCGGGATCTGGGAGTGGGAGACTTCGAGGGCCTCTGGTTCGCAGGGCAGATCAACGGCACCACGGGTTACGAGGAGGCCGCGGGCCAGGGCCTCGTGGCGGGCATCAACGCGGCGCGATGGCTGCAGGGGAAGGGGCCCCTGGTTTTGGAGCGCGACCAGGCTTACATCGGCGTGATGATCGACGATCTCTCCACCAAGGGGACCGACGAGCCCTACCGCATGCTGACGGCTCGGGCCGAGCATCGCCTCGCCTTGGCCTGCGACCTGGCGGACGCCCGACTGTTGGAGGTCTCCAGGGAGGTGGGGGCCCTCAGTCCCCAGGAACTCCAGCGGATCGAGGCCAAGCTGGCGCGGCGCGAGAGGCTTCGGGAGCAGTGCTCGGAGGCCTGGGTGACCGCCACCAGCTCCTTCGGGCCCGTGGCCGCGGAGGCGGGCCTCACCCTGAACGCCGGACTGAACCTTTCGGATTTCCTGCGCCGCCAGCAGCTCACGGAGGGCCACGCGGATCTCTGCCTGCGGCAGCTTCCTGGCTGGGAGGACCCCCAGCCCGGCTGGGATCCCGCTTGGGAGCGGGACCTGCTCCTCTTCGAACTCCGCTACTCCGGCTATCGGGAACGGGAGGCGCGCCTTCTCCAGCACCAGAGGGATTGGGATGGAGTCCGGATTCCCGAAGACTTCGCGTTCGAGGGGGCCGCGGGGCTGAGCAACGAAGTGCGTGAGAAGCTTCGAAGGCATCGCCCCGAGACCTTGGGCCAGGCCAGCCGCATCCCGGGTGTTACCCCCACCGCCGTGACCCTGCTGCACCTCCTCATCGAGAAGCGAAGGTCCGCCTGACTCAGTCCGAGCTGGACCATTGCCCCTCTCAAAACTGGACCGGGGGCCCGGGCCGAATTCTGCGACACTCAGGAAACCCCTATGGCATTTGAAGGACGGCCCTTCGGGACCGGCGAGGAGGGCCCATGGCTTTTCGATACTGGATTACGGTCCAGGACCAGCAGGAATATCCGACGGAGTCCACGGAGGCCCTCGCCCGTTGGAAGGCCGAGGGCAGGGTGAGGGACGACATGCGGGTGCGCGATTCGCACACCGGATGGTGCGGGACCCTCGGGGAGCTGCTTGGCGCGGCCTCCCCCGGGAACCTGTGGCAGCCCGCCTTGGAGGGGGGGCTCGGCTCCTCCAGCACGGGCATCGAGCTCGATCTGCCGGCGGTGGATCCCGTGCCTCGCCCCCGGGTACCTGCCCCGGCTCCCCTCCCCTACGCCGCCCGTCCTCCCCTGGAACCGGTGCTGCAGGAGGACGATCTAGGCACCGACACCACGGAGCCGGTGGCCGGAATCCTGCTCATGGCGAAGGGGGCCCTGGGGCTGGGCCTGCTCTTCTTCCAAGGGGCCAGCACCTTCTCGATCGCGGGATCGATTTCGGCCCTCGTGCTGGGTTTCCTGCTCTTCCGCCGGGACGACTGGGTGCTGAACGTGGTGCTGCTGCGCTGCGCGCTGGGCCTGATCGTGGGGCTCGTGATGATTCCCGCGAGGGCGATGGGGCTCGGGTGGGCCGGGATCCTGGTGAGCGTGGCCGATGTCTTGTACTACGGAGGGATGATCTGGCTCGTCCGGGGTCGGGGCACGGGCCGGAAGGCCTTTTTCAGGGCCGCCGGGAGCGTGGTAAAACACACGCTGGAAGGCAATGTGAATCCG
>CAYSXG010000241.1:0-5293 GCA_964434895.1 uncultured Solibacteraceae bacterium
TCCCGGGGGGGGGGGCGGTACGGGTTCATGGAGCTGCCTGGAGGGGGGGGTCCGGAAGCCCCTTGGTGGCCCCCAGCACTGTGACGCTGAAGATGGCCCGCCACAGGTGGGCCCCCGTAAAGTCGGCTTCGAGAAGGAGGGCCCGGCGGAAATCGGTGGCGATGAGGCGGGCCTCCCGGAGGTCCGCGCGCACGAGGCTGGCGCGATGCAGGTTGGCCCGGCTCAGGTCCGCCTCCACCAGGTCGGCCCCCGCCAGCACGGCCTCCTCCAGGTCCGCCTCCACCAGCTGGGCCTTGCGGAGGATGGCCCCGCGCAGGTCCACCGAGGTCAGGTTCGCGCCATTGAGGGTGGCCTCGCGCAGGTTCACGCGCCGCAGATTCGCGCCTTCCATGTACACGGCGTCGAGGCGCACGCCCGCGAGATTGGCCCCCTCGAGGACGGCCCGCCGGAAGTCGATGCCCCGCAGATCCAGGCCGGAAAGATCCAAGTCCCTGAGGGCCCTACCCTCGTGGAGGTACTCGATCACGTCCTCCCGAATCAGTTCGGCCATGGGGGTTCCTAGAATTGGAGCCACTATACCCCACTTCGCGGGGCACCCATCCGAAACATTCTGGCAAGATGGGTGCATGACCACGGATCCCCAATCCATCGGGAGGTACACGATCCAGCGCGTGCTCGGCCGCGGCGCCATGGGCGTGGTCTACCTGGCCGTGGACCCCCTCCTCAAGCGTCCCCTGGCCATCAAGACGCTGCGGGACGCGGGGGAGGAGGACGCGGCCATCACGCTGGAACGCTTCCATCGCGAAGCTGAAATCAGCGCCAAGCTGAACCATCCCAACATCATCACCGTCTTCGACGTGGGGACCGAACCCCAGGTGGGCCCCTTCCTGGCCATGGAGTACATCGAGGGGGCCAGCCTTTCGGCCTGCATCCGCCAGCGGTTGAGCTTCGATACGGGCATGCGCCTCATGATCCAGGCCATGTCGGCCCTCATGGCCGCCGCCCAGGCGGGCATCATCCACCGCGACGTGAAGCCGGACAACATGCTGGTGAGCAAGGACGGGCGCCTGAAGCTCATGGACTTCGGCATCGCCCGGGGGAACGAGTCCCATCTCACCCAGGCCGGCATGGTCTTCGGGACGCCCTCCTACACGGCCCCCGAGCTGCTGGTGGGCAGCGAGGCCAGCCCCGCCACGGACCGCTACGCCTTCGCGGTGACCACCTTCGAGGTCATCACGGGCATCCTTCCCTTCCAGGGCAGTTCCGTGGCCAGCACCCTCTACAAGGTCGTCCACGAGCCCCCCCAGATCCCCGCGGACCTGGAGCCCGCCGTGGCCAACGTCTTCCTCCGGGCCCTGGCCAAGGACCCCCAAAGCCGCTACCAGGATCTTCAGTCCTTCATGGTGGAGCTGGCCAAGGTCCTGCCCCTCACCCAGGACCAGCGCTCGAAGATCCTGGGCATGCTGGAAGGGGACGGCCTGGCTTCGGGCTCCTTCCCCGTGGTGCGCACCGAGCAGCTGCCCGAGTTGCCCTCGGCCCCCAAGATCGTTTCGGGGTCCCTCGGTTCCGAAACGCTGGTCTCTTCGGACCTGCCCCTGGTGGTTCCCGAGTCGACCGCCTCCGGGAGCGGGGCGAGGGCGGCGGGGGCCCCGGAGCCTTCGGAGCCCAAGGCCCCCTCCAAGCGGTTGCCCCTTATCGCCGCGGGCGTGGCGGCGGTGGTGGTGGTCGGGGGCCTGGCCGCCGGAGGGTGGGGGCGCCTGCAGAAGGCCGCCGCCCCCCACACCCACGAAGTGAAGATCCTCGTGGAGCCCAAGGGGGCCCAGATCTTCCTCAACGACAAGCTCTTCGGCGTCACGCCCATGGAGCATGCCCAGGTGCCCGACACCGGCACCATCCTGGTCCGCCTGCCCGGCTACGAGGACAAGGACTTCCACCTGGAGCCCGACGACAAGCTGCTGGAATACACCCTCGAGAAGCTCAGCTACGACATCTCCGTGGAGACGGACCCCCCTGGCGCCGAGGTCCTGCTGAACGGCGTCTCCAAGGGGCAGACCCCCCTGAAGCTGGAGGTCCCCAAGAAGGAAGAGCAGAACCTGGAGCTGCGCCTGGCGGGCTACCAGGAATGGAAGGCCAAGCTCGACAAGGACATCCCCCTGAACGGCGTGATCCGCCTCTCCCCCCAGGCCTTCAAGGCCGCGATCCAGAGCGATCCCCCCGGGGCCCAGGCCACCCTAGACGGACGGTCCGTGGGCCGTACCCCCCTGGCCTCGCTCCAGGTCCCGGCCACGGGGCGCCACCCCCTGAAGCTGAAACTGGAGGGCTACGAGGAGTGGTCCGGCTTCGTGGCCAAGGACGCTCCCCTGCCCAAGGTGATCGCGCTCAAGGCGAAGGTCTTCCGGATCCAGGTCCATTCGGAACCGGCGGGGGCGGCGGTCTTCCTGGAGGGCCAGAAGGCGGGGACCACCCCCTGTCAGCTGGAGGCCCCGGTCCTGGGCTCCCACCACCTCCGACTCTCCCTGGAGGGCTTCCAGGAGTTTTCGACCTCGGTGGATCCGGAGCATCCCCTGCCCGAGACCATCAAGCTGGTGGCCCTGAAAAAGGCCGCCCCGGCTCCCAAGCCCGCCCCCCCTTCGGAAAAGAAGCCCGGCTTCTTCCGGCGCCTCTTCGGGGGAGGGAAGGACAAGGATAAGGGCGCCAAGCCCGAGGAAAAGAAGGACTAGGTTAAGGTCCCGTCTCGTCCTCGAAGCGGACCTCGTCGAAGAGCGCCGTCGCCTCCTCCCAGCCCGGGCCGCGGCTTCCGAAGCGGCCCAGGACCGGGAGGCCCAGGGCCCGGGCCCGGCGGGCCACGATCCAGGGCAGCTTGCCCTCAAGGGTGGACCGATCCAGCCTCCCCTCGCCCGTGAGGACCGCCTCGCAGCCTTCGCATCGGCCTTCGAAGTCCAGAAGGTCCAGGAGCTCGGATCCCCCGGGCACGAGGCGGGCCCCGAGGCTGGCCAGCTTGGCCCCCAGGCCCCCGGCGGCCCCGGTGTGGGGGCCCCGGGGAAGGCCGGAGGCCAGGAGCTCCGCCTTGAATCGGGGCAGGTCCTCGGGGCGCGTGCCCTTCTGGGGGCCGAAGCGTTCGGCGGCGTCCGCGAGATCCGTGCCCACGTCGCAAAAAACGAGGGCGGGGGGTAGGTCCAGGGCGGGCCAGGCCCGGCCCCCGTCCGAGGAGGCCGTCCCCCCCAGGCCAACCCAGAGCGCCGAGGCCGCCCCTAAACCCCGCAGCAGCTCTCCCAGGCCCCGGCTGGAGGCCTGGCGGGGATCCGGGCGCTCCAGGCCCGCCAGGCCGATGACCTGCGCGCTTTCCACGACCACGGTACCGTCCTCCAGGTCCAGGACCGGCACGGGGCGGATCCTGCCGAAGGGGTCCGGGGCCTCCAGGCGGCGGTAGGTCCCCCCGAGGGCGAAGTGGAGGCATTCCAGGAAGCCGTCCCCCCCGTCGCTGAGGGGGAGGATCCGGTCCCCCGGGCGGGCCCAGCGCCGGGCGGCCTCCAGGGGGGAGAGGGTGCCCTTGAAGGCCGTGGGGCAGATCAGGCGCATCAGGGCAGCGACACCCTGCGCCGGGCCCCGTGGGGGGGACGCTCCAGGCCCCGGAGGGCCCGCTTCCAGGCCGGCCCTTCCAGCCCCGTGCCGATGACCACCGCCGCGCAGTCCTGCGGCGGTCCCTGGGCCGGCGCCGCCAGGGGGGCCACCTCGAGGCGGCCGTCGGCCACCTGGAAGACCCACCGGTCGCTGCCGTCCTGACGGGGGGGCCAGTCCGCGAAGGCCACGACCCCCTTGGCCCGCAACAGCTCCCCCCCGCCGCAGCCGGCCTCCCAGGGGCGCTGGAAGAGGGATTCCAGGGCCGCGGGGTCCACGGGGTGTTCGAAGCGGAGGGTCAGGCTTCGGGCTTCGGCGTAGCTCGGGCCCGCGGGGGCGTGGGGATCCGGGCTTCGGAGATCCCCACGCCAGGGATCCTCGCTGCCCGCCGGGGCCTCTCCCTGGCGGGCGGGGTGGATGGCCAGGCGGGGGTGCCTGCGGCGGATCTCGCCCTCCCAGGCCAGGGCCAGGCTGGGGTCCAGGTCGGCCTTGCTCACGTAGACCAGGCTGGCCAGGCCCACCTGCCGCTGGAGGAGCGGGCGGCGCTCCAGGTGGTCCAGGGGGGCCAGGGCCGAAACCACCGTCAGGCAGCCTGCGAGGCGGAGGCGGCCCGCGAGCGGGGCCTCCAGCTCCAGGTCCAACAGGTCCGAGGGATCCGCCAGCCCCGTGGTCTCCAGCACGATGCGCTCGGGCCGCTCGGTCCCGGTGCGGTCGCACCAGCCCGCCAGGGCCGTGACCACGTCCTCCCGAAGGCTGCAGCAGACGCACCCGTTCACCAGGTTCTCGATGCCCGCGATCTCCGGCCTCTCGGCCTCCTCGACCCCGGCGAGCAACCGCTCCAGGTCTTCCCGGCCCCCAAGGGGCCGGTCACCAGGAGGACCTCGATGGGACGGGCGTCAGCGCTCATGCTCCCATTATGCGGGCCGGTACACTGAGGCGGTGAATCTCCTCGACGCGGGATACTTCCTGGCCACGGGCCTGGCGGGGGCCTTGGCCCGCGCGGTGGCTCCGGGGCTTCCGGAGGCGGCTCGCCTGAGGCTGGGGGCCCTTCCGCCCGAGGACCTCCCACCGGGCTGGGTCTGGATCCACGCCGTGAGCGTCGGGGAGCTCCTCCTGGCGCCGGGCCTCGTGGAAGCGCTATTGGCGCGGGGCCATCGCGTCCACCTCAGCACGGGGACCCCCGCGGGCCTCGAACTGCTGGGGCGGCGGCTTCCGGAATGGGACCGGGGGCGGGGCCTCCTTTCGGGGGGAGCCTTTCCCTGGGACGACGAGGCGGGGGTGCGGGTCTTCTTGGATCGCCGGCCCGGCCTCTTCCTGGCCCTGGAGACCGAACTCTGGCCCCTCCTGCTGCGAAGGTTGGAGGAGCGAGGGATCCCCCGCCTCGTCGTCAACGGCCGCCTCACGGCCCGGAGCCGGGGGAAGAGGCTGTTGGAGCAGGCCGCCTCCCGCCTGAGCCTCGTGGTGGCCCGGGACCCGGAGGGGGCCGAGGCCTTTCGTCGGATGGGGGCCCCCCGCGTGGTGGTGGGGGGCAACCTGAAGGCGGATCTCCCGCCTCCCCGAGCCCTTCCCGAGGGCTGGGAGGCGCTGCGCTCGGGCTGGAAGGGGGTTCCCGTCGGGGTGCCGGGCACCAAGGTGGAGGGCGTCGCCCTGGAGTTGAAACACATCCGGGACGTGG
>CAYSXG010000242.1:0-5286 GCA_964434895.1 uncultured Solibacteraceae bacterium
AGGAGTCCACGAAGCTATTATTATGGATGAAAAAATTGAAGCTGTTGTCAAAGACTTGAATTAGGTTGTTGTGGAAGTCGGAAACGTATATGTTGCCCAATTGGTCGAATCCGAGATCTATTGGGCTGTTAAAATGGCCTAGCCCCGAACCCGTGCTACCGAAGGAAGCGACGAATGCCCCGGCGTTTGTAAACTCCTCAATGCGGTCATTGCCTGTATCAGCAACGTACACATTTCCGGCTCCTCTCAACTTTCCGTGGGCGCCGCGCCTGAGTTGACGGCGTAAGGCGCCCTGGTTCATCCATGGCTCTTCTTCTTGGCGGAAGGAGGAGTCAGCGGGATGAACCAGGAGCAGGGCGATCTTGTCGCGACGTACCTCGGGTTGCAAGGGTTCGCAGTCGTCGCCGTCGTGCGGACGCGGCATCGCCGGTTCGGGCGGGTGAAAGTGGTGCGGGTAGAGCGGCGGACGCGTAAGCTCCCCCGTCAACGATACAGTTGATAACTGGACTCGTCCGCGGGTTGAGGCCTCGGCTTGAACGTGCGCGGCGGCAGCCCGCCGAGGCTGTCATGGGGCCGCTCGGTGTTGTAGTCTTCGATCCATTCTTCGGTGACTCGCCGGACTTCCTCGATCGACTCGAAACCGTAGGCGTCGAGCACGCCCTTCCGGTAGCTGCGGTTGAAGCGCTCGATGAACGGGGTCTGATTGGGCTTGCCCGGCTGGATGTGCCGCGGGTCGATGCCGTGCTGCCGGCACCAGCACTGAAGCACCTCGGCCGTGAGCTCGGGGCCGTTGTCCATGCGAAGGGCCTCGGGCGCCCCATAGGTCTGCACCAGCTCATCGAGGATCCTTACCACTCGCACGCTCGGGATCGTCGTCGACACCTCGACGGCCAGGACCTCCCGGTTGCTCTCGTCGATCACGTTCAGGGTCCGGAACTTCCTTCCGCCATAGATCGCATCCGACATGAAGTCGAGCGCCCAGATCTGGTTCAGGGCCGCGGGCGGTATCGCCGGCTGGCGCAGCCGCGCCGGCACCCGGCGCCGCGTCCGCCGCGGCAGGTTTAGCTTCCATGCGCGATACACGCGGTACACGCGCTTGTGGTTCCAAGGCCCCCGCTGCCGCCGAAGTCGGTTGAAGCCCTTCCAGAACCCGGGCTCCCGCTTCTTCACCACGATCCCCCTGAGCGCGCCCCTCCATACCCCGAACGTCTACACCATCATCTGGGACTTCGACCAGACCCTGAACCCCGGCTACATGCAGGACCCCATCTTCGCGGCCCACAACGTGGACGGGGGAGCCTTTTGGCGGGAGGTGAACGCCCTGCCCGCCCACCTCCGCAAGGTGGGGGTGAACGTCCATCCGGATACGGCCTACCTCAACCACCTGCTGACCTACGTGCAGGCCGGGCGCATGCCCGGCCTCACCAACGCCCGGCTGCGGGAGCTGGGGGCGCAGATCCGCTTCCATCTGGGGCTCCCGGACTTCTTCCCCCTGCTGCGGGAGGAGCTGGCCAAGCTCCCGGAGGCGGAGCGCTTCGAGCTGCGCCTGGAGCACTACATCGTGTCCACGGGGCTGCGGGAGATGGTGGAGGGCAGCGCCATCCGGCCCTTCGTGGAGGGCATCTGGGCCAGCGAATTCATCGAGACCCCGCCCCCCCCGGGCTTCGATCCCGCCTCCACGCCCACCCAGGGGGACGCCAGCGGCGGCGCCCTGCTGCCGGTGCACCACATCACCCAGATCGCGGTGGCCTACGACAACACCTCCAAGACCCGCGCCATCTTCGAGATCAACAAGGGGAGCAACAAGAATCCGAGCATCGACGTGAACTCCAAGATGCGGGACGAGGACCGGCGGGTGCCCTTCCGCCACATGATCTACATCGCCGACGGCCCCAGCGACGTGCCCGCCTTCTCGGTGATGCGCCAGAACGGGGGCACCGCCTTCGCGGTCTACGACGACGCCGACGACCGCAGCCTGGAGCAGGTGGAGCGCCTGCGCAAGGACGCCCGCATCGATCACTTCGGCCCCGCGGACTACCGCCCCGGCAGCCCCACCGCCAAGTGGCTGGCCCTGCGGGTGCGCCAGATCGCGCAGGGCATCATCGCCGACCGCAAGGCCGCGCTCACCGAGCGCGTGGGCAGGGCGCCGAGGCATCTGAGCGAGTAGTCGATCCCCCCTGGTTGCAGATTGGATTCCAAAGGGCCGAACAGGTGTAGGCTTCGAGAAATCCCCTTCCCCGCCCCTCCGTGTCCCTCCGCCCCAACGACGAAGCCCCGCCCCGATTCCAGGTCTCCCCCCGATGGGGGTGGATCCTGTCGGGGGTCACGACGGCCATCTTCGCCCTCGGCCTCCTGACCAGCATCCTGGTGAGGGTCCAGGCCCACGGCCTGGCGCCGGGCATCCTCAAGCCCGGCGAGGGGGTGCGGGTCCTCAACGCCCAGGCGGCGGGGGTCATCGGGGAGACCTTCGCCCGCAGCGGGGATCTGCTCAAGCCCGGGGCCCCCATCGTGGATATCCAGCCCCCGGAGCTCCAGACCTCCCTCCAGGCCACGGAGGGCCAGCTCCGCCTGCTGGGGGAGACCTCCAAGCAATTCGAGGACATCAGCCAGCGCCTCGCGGGGGATCAGCTGGCCGCCGTACAGAGCCGCATCCACTTCCTCAACGCGCAGGTGGAGAGCTCCATCCGCTCCGTGGCCCTGCAGGAGCAGCGGCTGGAGACCAACAAGTCCTTGATGCGACAGGGCCTTTTATCCAAGGCCGCCGTGGACGATAGCCAGGATCTCCTGGACCAGGCCCGCCGACAGCTGGAATCCACCCGCCAGGCCCTGGCCCAGAGCCACCAGGACCTGGCCTCCTTCCGGGCGGCGGAGGAGAAGCAGAGCCTGGAGCGGCGGCAGGGCCTGGAGGAGGCCCGCATCCGCCTGGAGAGCCTCAAGCTCACCCAGTCCAAGACCGTGGTGCGCTCCCCGGTGGAGGGCTACCTGGAGGGCATGGTGCTCAAGCCCGGGGAGAGCGTCCAGGCGGGGCGCCCCGTGGCCCGCATCGTCCCGGTCCACGATCCCCTTCGGGTCGTGGTCTTCATTCCGGAAAAGGACCGGCCCTTCCTGAGCCCGGGGGACCCCGTGACCATCCAGCTGGACGCCTTCCCCTTCCTGGAATTCGGGGCCCTGCAAGGCCGGATCCACCGCATCGCCCAGGACCTGGCCAATCCCTACGAGGTGGAGGAGGCCTTCGGTTCCCCCCGGCTCCTGCCGGGCCCCGCCTTCCGCATGGAGGTGGACCTGGGGCCGGGGCGCCCCAAGTCCATGGGGTCGATCCTTCTGCGGCCCGGCATGCTGCTGCAGGTGCGCTATGCCGTGCGGAGGCAGCGCCTCATCTCCGTGCTGATCCAACCCCTCGAACGCTGGCTGCGATGAGCCTCGAGGTCCCCAGGAACGGCAGTCCGGCCCGGGCCATGGCCTTCGGCTGGCTCCGCTCCGTGAGCCTCAACCTGGTCCAGCTGACGGGGGCCACCCTGGTGCTCCAGGCCGGGGCCCTGGCCTTTCCCCTGGCCAACCAGGTGCTGGTGGACCGCATCCTGGTGCCCCGGCAGATGCCCTGGCTCCTGGCCCTGGCCGGGGGCCTCGTGGCGGTGGTGCTGGCCCAGGGGGTGGTGTCCTTCCTGCGGGGATGGGTGCTGCAGGGCCTGCATTTCCGCGCGGGGCTGGAGCTCACGGACCGCTTCCTGGTCCACCACCTGCGCCTGCCCCTGGGCCGCCTGGCCCACCTGCCCCAGGGGGAGGTCTTCGACCGCATCCGCACCGTGGAGCGGGCCACGGACCTCTTCCGGTGGAAGAACGCCACCGGGCTTCTGGATATCACCACCCTCTCCTCCTACCTGGGGCTCATGCTGCTCTACGATCTCCGCCTCACGGGCCTGGTCCTCATCCAGGCCCTCTCCCGCGTGGCCCTGGTGAACCTCTTCCGCATCCGGCTGCGGGCCTACGCCCGGGAGGAGCAGCGGGCGCGGGAGAGCTCCACCGGCGCCCTGCTGGAGATCATGTCCGGCCTGGAGACCATCCGGGCCTCCGGGGGCCAGGCCCTGGCCATGGCCCGCTTCCGCAGCCGCCTGAAGCAGCGGGTGGAGGCCACCTACCTTCGGAAGCGGGTGAACCTGCTCATCGACAAGTCCATGGTGCTGCTGGGGGGCGTTTCCCAGGGCCTGCTCTTCTGGGCCGGGGGCCGGGCCGTGCTTCAGGAGCGCATGACCCTGGGGGCCTTGTTGGCCTTCATCGCCCTCCAGCGCCTCTTTTCCGAGCCCCTGGAATCGCGGCTGCGGGCCATGGCGGAGCTGCAGGCCCTGGGCCCCCACCTGGACCGCATGGACGAGGTGCTGGTGCAGGAGCCGGAGCCCGCCCGGGGCGCCGACCCCGGCATCCTCCGGGGGGAGATCGTCCTGGAGGGGGTGGGGTTCCGCTTCGAGGAGGGAGGCCCCTGGATCCTCCAGGACCTGGATCTGCACATCCCCGCCGGGTCCAAGATCGCCTTGGTGGGCCTCAGCGGGGCGGGCAAATCCACCCTGGCCCGCCTCCTGCTCGGCATGTATCCCCCCACCCGGGGGCGCATCCTGTACGACGGCCAGGATCTGCGGGGCCTGGACCTGGAGCGATTCCGCCAGAACCTGGGCGTGGTGCCCCAGGAATCCTTCCTGCTCAACGAAAGCATCCGGATCAACCTCAGCCTGCGCCGCCCCGGGGCCACCCTGGAGGAGATCCGCCGGGCGGCGCGGATGGCGGAGATCGACCACGTCATCGCCCGCATGCCCATGGGCTACGACCAGCGCCTGGGGGAGGAGGGCTGGAGCCTCTCCGGCGGGGAGCGGCAGCGGCTCATGATCGCCCGGGCCCTGGTGGGCGATCCGCGCATCCTCCTCATGGACGAGGCCACCAGCGCCCTGGATCTGGATACGGAGGCCCGAGTCCACGGGAACCTGTCCCGGGTGGGCTGCACCCGCGTGCTCATCGCCCACCGCCTGGCCACCGTAAGGGACGCGGACCGCATCCTGGTGCTGGAGGGAGGCCGCCTCACCCAGGACGGCCCCTACGAGGAGCTGGCTACGCGGCCGGGGCTTTTCCGGAACCTGGTTCAGGCCATGGAGGGGGGCCCTGGCTGAGCCCATGACCTTCAGCCACGCCCTGGGGCGGCTTTTCCAGACCCACTTCCATCGCCAGCTCCCCCCGGCCGAGCTGGGAGCCTCCCTGGCCGGCCCCCTGGACCGCCGGGCGATCGAACGCGATGTGGACGTC
>CAYSXG010000243.1:0-5279 GCA_964434895.1 uncultured Solibacteraceae bacterium
GGGGCGACCTCCAGGCAGGCTAGGATGCCGGCGGGCCCGTCGGGCAGGCGCACGGTGCTTCGGATGCGCGCCTCGAAGTCCGCGGCGAAGTCCAGGGCCACGTCCAGCGCCTCCAGGCTGGCTGCGGGAAGGGTGTAAGGCAGTTGCAGCGCCGCGAGCCGGCCGATGAGCGCCGGGTCGCCGATCACATAGCCCAGACGCCAGGAGGCGGAGGCGAGGGCTTTGGAGAAAGTGCGCAGCAGCAGCACATTCGGGTAGCGGTCCACGCTCAGGCGGTGGGTGCGCGGCGCGAACTCCGCGTAGGCCTCGTCCAGCACGATGAGGGGTGGATTGGACTGCGCCGCGGCGGCCTCCAGCAACGGCTCCAGCTCATCGGGAGATATCCAAGCGCCCGTGGGGTTGTTGGGCAGGGTGATCCAGAGCTGCCGGCAATCGAGGGCCTTGGACCAGGGCTCCAGCGGAAAGCCCGTGCCCACGGGGACGCGCCGCACGCGGCCCCGGGCGCGTTGCACGAGGAGCGGATAGAGGCTGAAGCCGGGCTCGGGGACGGCGACCTCTTCATCGGGGCTGAGGCCCGCGAGGGCGATGAGATCCAGCAGGTTGCCGCTGGAGGGTCCGAGCAGGAGCCCGCCTTCGGGCGCGCCCAGGCGGCGGCGCAGGCGCTCGCTGAGCTCCGCCTGGCGCTCGGGATACTGCTGGAAGGGCAGGCCGCGCAGCCGCGACAACAGCGCCTCCTTGGCAGCGGCGGGCCAGTCCTCGGCGGCCTCGTTCATGTGCAGGCGGACACCGCCCAGAGGCTCGGGTGGTCGGGTGTAAGGCGTCAGGTCGTTGAGATCGGGACGGAGCAGGGACATGGGGGCCTTGGAGAAGGTAGGCGGATGCGGAGGCTTCGGGCGGAGAAGCGGGGCGCGCGGAACCGAGGCCGCGCGCCTAGGAATGATGGGCGTGGATCGCGCGGAGACGGGCGCTGGCGGCGTGGTGGGGCAGTCCCTCGGCCTGGGCCAGCTCGGCCACCCAGGCGGAGGCTTCGGCGGCGTCCGCCTCGCTGAGCCTCAAGACGCTCTGGCGCTTGAGGAAGGTGGCCACGCCCAGGGGCGAAGCGTAGCGCGCGCTGCGCATGGTGGGCAGGACGTGGTTGGGGCCGATGCCGTAATCGCCGAAGGCCTCCGCCGACGCCGAGCCCACGAAGATGGCGCCGGCGGCGCTGAGCCGCGGCAACCATGCCTCGGGGCCGGCCACCTGCAGCTCCAGATGCTCCGGGGCCCAGGCCTGGGCGAAGGCGATGGCCAGCTCGCGATCGGCGCGGAAGAAGTGGCCGTGGCTGGCGAGGCTCTGCTCCAGCACGGACCGCCGCGGCGAGTCCGCCACGCGCCGGTCCAGCTCGCGTTGCACCGTGGTGAGGAGTACGGCGTCCTCGCTGATGAGCACGGCGGCCGCGTCGGGATCGTGCTCCGCCTGGGCCAGCAGATCCTCGGCGATGCGGGCCGGGTCCGCGGAGGCATCGGCGAGCACGAGCAGCTCGGTGGGACCGGCGAGGGAGTCGATGCCGACGAGGCCGTTGAGCTGGCGCTTGGCCTCGGCGACGAAGCGGTTTCCGGGCCCCGCGATGAGATCGGCGGCGGGCTCGCCGTAGGCCAGCCAGGCCACGGACTGGGCGCCGCCCAGGGTGCAGAGTTCTTCCAGCCCCAGTTCCGCGGCCGCGGCGAGCACCAGCGGGTCCACGCCGTTGGCGCCGGGGACGGTCTCCACGGCCTTGGGCGGGGTCACCGCGACGATGCGCTTCACGCCTGCCACTTGGGCGGGGATCACGGTCATGGCGAGGGTGGAGGGATAGAAGGCGCGGCCGCCGGGCACGTAGACTCCCACACGCTCAAGTGGGAGCCAGCGCTCGCCCACACTGCCGCCGCCGCGAAGCTTGAGCTCGAGGTCGCCGAGGCAGCGGCGCTGGCCCTCGGCGAAGCGGCGGATGCCGCCGATCATCTCGCGCAGGGCGGCCATGAGGGCCGGGCGCTCGTGCTCCAGCTGTTCCCGGGCCGCGACAAGGGCGCGTTGGGGCACGCGGAGGCCGTCGGCCTCCAGCTCCACGCCGTCCAGCTCGCGGGTGAACCGCAGGGCGGCGGGCAGGCCCTCGAGGCGCACCGACTCCAGGATCCCGGCGACCCGGCTCCTTGTGTCCGCTTCCACCTCCGCCGATCTCGCCAGACGGGCCACCCAGCCGGGCAGCTCTGCCGGGCTCTTCAGATCAGTTGTCGAGATGAAGCAACACCTGTGCACCTCATGGGTGAAGGTTCGAGTCTCGCCTGGGCGCGTGGGTCAGCGCAAGGCCTATTCGAAAAACGAATGAGGTCAGGCGGGCAGGCCGAGGTGCGCAGCCTGGGCAGGCCGGAAGAGGGCGGGCACCTTGGGGGCCTCGGGCAGCTCGGACCAAGTCCAGGCTTCGCGGTGGGCCAGCACTTCCTTGCAGAGGGCGACGTGCAAGGCGTGGCCGGCGGCGTGGGCCTCGACGAGCCCCAGCAGGGGTGCGCCCAGGAGGGCGAGGTCGCCCACCAAGTCCAGGATCTTGTGGCGCACGGCCTCATCGTGGAAGCGGAGGCTCTCGTTCAGCGGGCCTTCGGCGCCGTAGACCACCGCATTGTCCAGGCTGCCGCCCAGGGCCAGGCCCTTGGAGCGCATGAAGTCGATCTCCTGCTCCAGGCAGAAGGTGCGGGCGGCGCCCACCTGCTCCTGGTACTTCTCGGGCGTCATGGTGAGCTCGCGGCTCTGCCGTCCCAGGGAGGGCACGGGGAAGTCGATGGTGTAGCGGACGCGCAGGGCGTCGAAGGGGGAGACGCGGATCCACTTGCCATCCCGCTCCACCTCGACGGGGCGCAGGACCTTGATGAAGCGGCGGCGGCCGTCCAGGCCCTGCACGCCGGCTTCCAGGATGGCCTTCACCCAGGGCTCGGCGCTGCCGTCCAGGATGGGGAGTTCGAGGTCCTGGCCTTCGCCGATGACCTCGATGCGCAGATGTTCCACTTCCAGGCCCATCAGCGCCGAGAGCAGGTGCTCGATGGTCTGGAGGCGCACGCCCTCCTTCACGAGGGTGGTGGCCAGCTGGAGGTCGCCGCAGAAGTCCGCGTGCACCGGGATCTCGACGCCGCTGCCCACATGGACGAAGCGCAGGCCGGTGGGCTGGTCCACGGGAACCAGACGCACGGTGCAGGACCGGTTGCCGTGCAGGCCGTTGCCGGAGACCTCGGTCACGCGGGCAAGGGTCTGGGGGGCGGTGGGGCGGGACATGGATGACCTCGGTGTGAACTCAAGCCGAAATCATGCCAAACTGTAAATATGGCTAAATCAACAAATGTCTAAAAAATTAGTGTATCTGTCCGTCGACTCGTTCACCACAAGCTGTGGTCAAGCTCCCGCTCAGCGAGGCGCGGTCCGCAGCCAGTCCTCAGGCGTGGTGAGCTTCAGGTTGCTGCTGGGGGAGGGCACCACCTTGACGCGCAGCTCCAGGCGTTCCAGCAGGGCCACGTCGTCCGTGCCGACGAAGTGGGCCGCCTCCGCCGCCTCGAAGGCCCTGAGCCAGGTGGCGAGCCGGGCGACTTGGGGCGTCTGGGCGCGGTAGAAGAGTTCCCGGGGCTCGGTGCCCAGGACGAGGCCCTCCTGGTCCACCCGCTTCAGGGTGTCCGTGCAGGGTTCCGCCAGCAGCGCGCCGTCGTATCGGCCCAGGGCGCCCAGGGCCTGGGTGATGGGCAGGGCGGGGGGAAAGGGGCGCACCGCGTCGTGGATGAGGATGGGGGCCTCGGGTTCGTTGGGCAGGGCGGCCAGGGCCGCGCGCACCGAGGCCTGGCGGGTCTCGCCGCCCTTCACCACCCAGCAGGGGACGGGGAAGCGCCAGGACGAGGCCTCCTCCACATAGTTGGGGGGCACGGCCAGGGCGATGCCTGCCAGAGGTGGAAAGCCTGTGCCGAAGAAGGCTTCCACCGTGGCGTGCAGGAGGGGCTCGCCGCCCCAGTCCCGGAACTGCTTGGGCACCCCGACGCCAAGGCGGCCGCGCCGCCCCCCCGCCGGGGTCGCGGGGTAGGGACGGGGTGGGGAAGCCGGTTCCGAGGAAGGTTTCAACCGGGGGGTGCAGGAGGGGCACGCCGGCCCCGTCCCGGAACTGCTTGGGCACCCCGCCGCCCATGCGGAGGCTCCGGCCGGCCGCCGGGATCACGAGGTAGGGAAGGGGTTGGAAATGGGCGTCCACGATACGACCGCCGCGAAGGAAAGGGAGGATGGGGCCGCACGCGCGAGCGTGGCGGGGGCGGAGCCCCGAGGACCAGCGGTCCGAGCCATGCCTCCGAGCCTACTAGGATCGGCGTGGAAAATCCCTCGATGGAATCAGCGCCGGCGGGTGATGAAGGGCTCGACGCCCCGGTCCTTCAGGCGCTTGGAGATCTGCTCGGCGGCCTTCTCGGCATCCTCCCGGCGGGTGTAACTGCCCACGCGGACCCGCTTCACGGAGACGCCGCCCCGGGCGACGGCATCCTGGAACTCCACAGGACCGAAGTCCTTCTCCATCTCGGCCCGGAGGGCCTCGAGGTTGCGGGGCTCGGAGAGGGCGGCCACCTGGATCACGTAGGGATTCTTCGCCTCTTCGGCCGGGTCGAGGGTGGCGGGTTGCTCGTCCGCATCCACGGTGGTGATGCGCACCCGGGAAGTGCCGTGCCCCAGGACGCCCAGGTTCTGGGCCGCCTTGCGGGAGAGGTCGATGATCCGGCCCCGGACATAGGGGCCGCGGTCATTGATGCGAACCAGCAGCTTGCGGCCGTTGTCCAGGTTCTCCACTTCCACGTAGCTGCCCAGGGGCAGGGTCTTGTGGGCGGCGGTGAGCTGGGTGGGGTCGAAGAGCTCCCCGCTGGCGGTGGGACGGCCGGCGAAGCCGTCGCCGTCGCCGCCGTACCAGCTGGCCATGCCCTCCTCGACGAAGACCTGCCCCGCCGGGAGCGCCGAGCCATTGGTCGAATTCTTCCGGGCGCGGGGCATGGGCGCCGGGGGCCGCGTGCAGTGCAGCGTGAAGCTGACCATGAGCCCCGCCGCCAGGGAGGGAGAGACCCAACGCACCAGACGGAGGAAGCCTCCGCGTCCCACCTTGATGGGAGGAAGGGGCTCGAAGGCAACCCGACCGATCTGCTCGATCAGGACCCCGCACTCCCTTCGCCAGTGGGTGGGTTGAGGCAAGGACTCCATGAGACTCCATGAGATGGGGGGACGCCCATACCGCACGAACCCCATTCAACCCATGAGTCTAT